>JAGQJJ010000071.1 GCA_020430675.1 Myxococcales bacterium | reverse complement strand
TCGCGATGGGCGTGCGGATCGGCGCGCGAGGTGCCGCCGACACAGACACCGCAATCATCGACCACCGCCACCCCGCCGAACTGGCCGGCGCAGTCGCGCTCGCAATCGGCGGGCTGCTGCCACACAAAAACCGATCCGCTCGACGCCGGGTCCAGGTCATCCCAGAATGGCGCGAGGAAGGCGCCCAAGGCCGGGTCGCCCATCGGCCCGTTCTGTGGTCCCGGTGCGGCGCCGGCCAGCGTGATCACCCCGTTGGCGCTGACGCGGACGCGGTCGTAGCGCGCGCCGTCGTAGGGGAACTGAAAGTCGAGCGGCACCTCGACTTCGCCGTTTGCGTCGGCAAACGGCAGCGCCTCGCCGGCCGCGCGCACATCGAGCCAGTCGGCGGTCAGCGTGTAGTCGACCTCAACGCGGCCGTCGTCGTCGGCGTGGAAAAAGACCACCGGGTGCTCACGCGCATAGTCGCTGTCGACGCCGAGCGAGACCGCGCCATGGCCGGCGAGGCCCTGATGGCCCACCGTCGGGGTGGCTTCGAATGGCTCGATGTCGGCGTACACAAAGACAAAATCGCCGTTCTCGTACAGGATGACCTGGAAGCTGTAGGGCCCGCTGGCGCCCTCGGGGCCAAAGGCGGGCACATCGGTCCACTGGATGATGGCGCGCGCCGTCGGCGTCGCCGGGCATTGGTCGCAGGCGTCGGGCACGCCGTTCTGATTGTCATCGTCGACAAACGGCACGCGCCCGGTCGTGCCGCCCGCGCAGCGCCCGCAGCCATCGAGGCGCGCCTCGCCGAAACAGACGCCCACGCAGTCCTTGCTGGCACCACCGCCGCCGCAGACGCCGCAATCGTCGGTGTCATCGGTGGCGCACCGCGGGTCCGGGTCATCGTCGCTCTCGACAAAGCGCAGCGGCCGGGCGCAGGCGTCGATCCAGACCTCGGGATCGCCGCGCCCATCCTCGTCCTGATCGGCGAAATACCGCCTGATGCCCTCGCCCGCGCACACGCCACAATCATCGGTGTCGTTGGTCGCACACTCGGGCTCCGGGTCGTCGTCGTTGAGCACGAAGCCGGGCTCCGGGCCGCAGAGCACCATCGCCTGCTCGGGATCGCCCAGGCCGTCTTCGTCCTGGTCGCGATAGCCCATTGGCCCGCCCGCGCCGGCGCAAATGCCGCATGGATCGGTGTCGTTGGTCGCGCAGGCCGGCTCGGGGTCGTCGGCGTTGTCGACAAAGCCTGCCGGCGCCGCGCATTCGACCGTGCCGTCGATCAAATCGCCCAGGCCATCGTGGTCGGCATCGCGATACCACAGGCGTGGCCCGGGCCCGCCGCAGACGCCGCACGCGTCGGTCACCCCGCCGGCGCAGGCCGGGTCGGGGTCGTTGCTGTTGTCGACATAACCGGCGGGCGGCGGGCAACCCGCAAAGACCTCCAGCGGGTCGCCCTGCCCGTCACCGTCGGCGTCGCCGAACCAGACGCTGGGCCCATTGCACGCGCCCGCGTCGGCGTCGGCCGCCTCCTGCGCCTCGCACGCCAGCAGCGCCAGCGCCCCGATCCACGCCCATCGACTCGTCCAGCTCATGGGACCGCCTCCACGACCACCGACAACCGCGACGTGCCCGCGGCGGCGCCGAAGCCGTCAATGAAGATGAAATAGACGCCCGGGTCGAGCACGGTCGCGATGCGTGAGCGCAGCGCCCCGGCCCCGTCGTCATCGCACGCCAGTTCGCGGCCGTTGGCTTCGCAACTGTCGCGCAGGAACATCACGGTGTCGTAGTTGGCTTCGATGATCTCGAGCGTCACCGCCGAGCGCGCCAGCACGGGCAGCGCATAGACGACCTCGCCCGAAGCGCCGCCGCCGCCACAGCTCGCGCCAAAGTGGTCCTGAACCCCCCGCGTGTCAGAGGGGAAGACCCCGCCCTCGGGCGGCATCGCCAGCAAAATCTCGGCGCCGACGCAGACCAGGCTCTCGGAGGCCTGCCCTGCGCCCTGGCAATCGATGTCATCCGGCCAGTCGATCGCGCCGTCGCCGTCATCATCCACGCCGTTGGCGCATTCGGGCACGTCAGGTGGATCGGCCTCATCCGGATCAAAGCCCATGGCGCAGCCGGGATCGGCCAGGTCGATGAGGCCGTCGTCGTCGTTGTCCACGCCGTCGTTGCAGGCGCGAACGCGGGTGTCGACCAGCACCCGAGCCTGTGCTTCGCCGGGCGAGGCGACCACGACCGTGACCCGCGTCGCCGCTTCGAAGATGTGGTCCACCCGAAACTGCCCACAGACCACGGCGCCGGCCACATCATCGCAGTCGGTGAGAAACGCCACGGTGGCCGCCGGCTGGTCGACCAGCGCGGTCAACTCGCCGCCGGCCGGCACATCGACGATCACCGCGGTCTCGGCCGCCGCCCGCGCGCCGATGCAAAGCGGCCCAAGAGCGGATGCGCGGTCGCCGTGCACCGCAAAGGCACCCGCCGCATCCGGATCGACGACCTCGACGCCCTCGGCGCAGAGCCGCGCCTCCTCGGGATCTCCCGCCGCCCGGCAATCGAGGTCGGCCGGCCAGTCGATCGCGCCGTCCTCATCGTTGTCGAGCCCGTCGGCGCACTCGGGCAGGACTTCCGGGTCCACCTCGCTGGGATCCAGGCCGCGTTCGCAGCCCGGGTCGGCCGCGTCGATGAGCCCGTCGCCGTCGTCGTCCAGTTCGTTGTTGCAGGCTTGAATCAGCGACTCGACGAGGAACCGGGCCACCGGCGGATCGGAAGCGGCGCGGGCCACGCCCAGCTCGACGAGCACGTACCAGGTGCCGGCCTCGAGCGCGCGCAGCACCAACGGACCGCCATCGGCGCAGCCGACCTCGGTGTTGCGCTCGGCGCACTCGCCGCGGGCGAAGATGCGCGCGCCCTCAAAGGCGGCGATACCGGCCAGATCGACCTGCACGTTGGCCGGATGGGTCAGGGTCAGGGCAAAGACGACCTCGCCGCCCAGGTCGCCGCCGCAGGAGGCGTGGGCGAAGCCGGGGCGAAAGACCGGCGGATCGAAGACAAACTCGCCGCCGGCCTCGTCGACCTCGATCAGCGGCCCGGCCAACGCGCAGCGGGTCGCCTCCGCGCGCCCGCCCGCAGCGGGGCACTGGCGATCGGCGGGCCAATCGATCGCGCCGTCGTCATCATCGTCGACGTCGTTGGCGCAGGCCGGCGGGTGCGCCGGGTCGGTCTCATCATCGTCCGCCCCCCGATCGCAGCCGGGATCGGCCAGATCGGTCATGCCATCGCCATCGTCGTCGACGCCGTTCTCACAAGCGCGCGGCGGAAGCGCCACCAGATCAAGCTCGACCGTGGCGGTGTCCTGCCGCTCGGCGAACCCCACGTCGTGGTCCACGATGATGAAGTACTGCCCCGGCTCCAGGCGATCGGCGAGCAGCCGCGTCTCGGTGAAAGCCGCGTCGCAGAAGACCTCGCTCGCGCGCTCGGCGCAGTCGGCGCGGATGTGCACGGCGATCGCCCCCGCTTCGGCCGTGCGCACGCGGCCGGTCAGGCTTGAGGGCCGGTCGACCAGCAGCACGACCGCGACCTCGTCGCCGTTGCCGCCACAACTTCCGCGCGTGCCACCCAAATCGGTAGAATCAAAAGCAAACTCCAGCTCATGATGCCCGGCGCCGGCGTAGACCACGCGATCGATGCCGGCGCAGACGGCGCCTTCGCTGATGCCGCCCGCCGCGCTGCAATCGGGGTCATCGGGCCAGTCGATCGCGCCGTCTCCGTCATTGTCGGCCCCATCGCCACAGGCCGGCAGCGGATCGGGATCGGTCTCATCGGGATCGAGCGCGTCGCTGCACCCGGGATCGGCCTGATCGATCAGCCCATCGCCGTCATTGTCGATCTCATCCGCGCAGGGCGTCTCGATCGGCTCGGCGTGCACCCGCACCAGCACCGGCGCGCTCTCGCCGTCGACTTCGGCCGGCTGGACAAAGAGGAACCAGGTGCCCGCCGCCAGCGCGACCACCAGCGGCCCCACCTGCTCGGGCGCCTGGCAGGCGACCTCGCTGCGCCGCTCGCGGCACACCCCGCGCAGATGGAGCAGCGCGCCGATCGCCGGCTCGGTGCGCACCACCTCGATCGTGACGCGCGACCGCTCGACCAACGTGATGGGCACGATCGTCTCGGCGCCCGCACCCGCGCCGCACGAGGCCACCGTCGTCGCCGGATCGCGCGACGGTCGCACCAGCCGCTCGCCCGTGTCGGTCAGCTCCAGAACCACCCGATCGGCGCCGCAGACGGGGCCTTCGCTGTCGCCGCCCGCCGAGACACAATCGGGATCATCGGGGTAGTCGATCAGCCCGTCGGCGTCGTCGTCGACCGCGTTGGCGCAGGCCGCCGGCACGGCCGGATCGGCCTCGTCATCATCCGCCGAATCCGCGCAACCGGGGTCGGCTGCGTCGACGAGGCCGTCGTTGTCATCGTCCTGTCCGTTGGCGCAGGCCGGCGTCGCTTCGGCGTCGTTCGGCCGCGCGTCGGGCGCAGCATCGGACACCGCGACGTCATCGGATCGGGCATCCACCAAGGCGTCGACCGGCGGGTTCTGTGCATCGGGCAGCGCGTCGCGCACGAAGGGCTGCTCTTCGGTGGGCGTCTCAACCACGCAAGCCGAAGTGCCCAAGATGCCGACGAAAAAGAGGAAGAGGGCATGACACGCCGGCGGGACCAGGCGCGTGGGCTGCGCACCGACGACGCCCGGTGGCCCACCCGGAATGGCTTGGCTCGACATCACGCTCCGTTCGGCGCGCCCCCATTGCAACGGGCCGCCCGCCGAGTCGAGACCGGGGCCCGGTCAGGTGTCACAGCGCGCGTCAGCGCCGACGCCGCCGACGCACGAACGCCAGCGCCAGCAGCGCGATCCAGAACCCGCCGGGCCCCCCGTTGCCCACCGAACAGGCGCAGCCATCCGAAGCGCCCGCGCCGCCGCCGGACGCGCCCGGATCACACGGCGGCTGATTCTCGGGCACACAGGTCGCCGGATCGCAGGTCGGATCCCAGCGGGTGCCCGGCCCGCAGACCGACTCGCACAGCCCATCCGCACCCAGCCGCGTGCCCGGCCCGCAAGGATTGGGGCCCCCGTCGCGCACCGGCGGCAGGGCCATGTCGACCGGCGGTTCCACCGGCGGCCCATCGATCTCGGGCGGCGCCATGTCGATGAGCGGCTCGGCGTCCGGCTCGGCGTCCGGCTCAGGCAGAAGCCCACCACCTGGCACGACCACCGGGTGCAGCACCGCCGGGGTCGCGAGCGGATCGATCAAATCCGCTGAAATTTCAGCGACATTGCGAATCTCGGCCCCATCGGGCACATCGCGCCGCCCCCGTGCCTCAAAGATCAGCCGATGCCGCTCGCCGACCTCGATGCTCGGCCCGACCGGTTGCAGCGAGTTCAGGTTCAGCCCCGCCGCCAGCGGGAACGCGCCGCCCGGCCCGTCGGCCACCTGTCGCCCGTCGAGCATGAGCGAGCCGACCACGTACTCGATCTCGGGCGCCAGCGGGTCGCGCACGATGACATTGGTGGCCGCCGCGTCGCCGTCATTCTCGACCTGAATGCGATACGAGATGATGTCGCCCGGTGCCACCGACCGGCCGCTCGGTGGATCGGCCTCCTTCTCGGGCTTCACGCTCTGAAAATCGGGCAACAAGTGATCGAAGGCCAGCACCATCCAGTTGGTGAACACCTGCTCGCCCGGCGTGATCAGGCCGTCGCCGCGCGGGATGCGCAGCAGGATCTCCGCCTCTTCATCGCCCGCGCGCACCGCGCCGACCACGTTGAAGCGGTCGAGGTCCACGCCGGTCACCCGGCGCCGGCACGACCCATCAGCGCGGCCCGTGTTGACGGTGCTGTTGAACAGATTGTCGACCGGATTGCAGGCATCGGACACCTGCCGCCCGTTGACCGAGAGCTGATCGCCGCGCACGCCTTCATCGCCCTCCAGCACCATCAGCGTCAGATCCATCTCGGGATCCGGCGGTGCCAGAAAGCCCCGTGGAAAGAGCCGCCGATCGAGCCCCGAGTTCAGCTCAAAGCCCTGGTAATAATAGATGCGCCGCACCGGCAGCGCGTCTTCGTCTTCGTAGACCAAGAGCAGCGACCACGCGCCGATCGTGAGGCTGCCGAGCGCCGCGATCGCCGTGCTCGGATCGCCATCATTGGCGCCCGGCACCTCGACGTCGGTCAAACGCCACAGCCCGTTGAGCGAGCCCCCGCCTGCGTGATGGGCCTCGATCGCCTCGGTGATGTCGGCAAAGTTCGAGTAGAAGCCCAGATCGCAGGCCGGCTCGACCGGGCAGAGCAGCCCCGCCACCTGGCAATCGCTGGGCGGCGCGCCGTCGACGAAACGCTCCGAGAGCATGGGATCGGCCAGCACCGGCAGCGGCTCGCCGCCGGGCGGGGTCAACGTCACCTGCACATCGGGGTTGGCCGCGACCGAGGTCGACGCCGCCCAGTTGAGGCGTGCGTGCACGACCCGCAGCGAGGGCGATTCGGGCACGTCGTCGAGCGTCACCTCCGAGGCGTTGCGGCCATTGCAGTTCTGTCCGCCGACGCCGCCGCACGCCGCCGCCCCGCAGTCGAGCAGCGTATCGGCCACCGCCGAGTAGCCCATGCGCCCCTCGAAGACCAGCGTCGGATCAGGCCCGAGCGGCCGGCCCTGCGCCCATGACAGCCCCGGAGCCGCCAACCAGAGCGCCACGCTCCACGAGACCATGCGCTTCATCGCAACTCTCCCCCGATGGTGCGGCGACTGTAGCGCGACCCGCCGGGCCTCGTCACTCGGCGCGCGCGCCGCAACCGGTTGATCCACACACCGCCGCCACCGATGATGCGGCGCCGCCCGAGGAGACCGCGATGTCCATCGTCCAGATCACCGATCCAAACGCCGAGGCGCCGCCCGCGCCCGACGCCGACGCCATGCGGGCCACTGTGCTCGCTTTCGGCCCCGGCGGCAGCGTCGAACCGCGCGGCGAGCGTCTGACCCATGGCTTCTTCGCCGGCACGCCCAACGCGCGCGGCGCAGCAGAGAGCTGACCATGCTCGACCGACAGACCTTCTTCGTCGACAACGGCGACAACTGGCAGCTTGCGCTGCATCGTCACCAGATGCCCGACCGCCTCGACCGCAAGCGGCGCCCGCTGGTGCTGGTGCCGGGCTTTGCCATGAACAGCTTCGTGCTCGGCTACCACCCGCGCGGCGCGTCGCTGGTCGAGTATCTGGCCGCGCAAGGCTTCGAGGTCTGGTGCACCGAACTTCGCGGCCAGGGCGACAGCCGCCCGGGGCCACGCGCTTCACGGCGCTTCGGGCTGGCCGATCTGGGCCTCGTCGACCTGGCCGCCGCGCTCGAAGGCGTGCGCCGACACAGCGATGTCGACGCCGAGCAGGTCGACGCCATCGGGTGCAGCCTGGGCGCGACGTTTGTTTTCATGCAGGCGGCGTGGTGGCCCATCCCGCGCATCGCGCGCATCGTCAACCTGGGCGGGCCCATGCGCTGGACGTCGGTGCACCCGACACTGCGCGCGCTGAGCACCGTGCCGGCGCTGTGGGGCGCGATGGCCTTCCGTGGCACGCGCCGCATCGCCCGGCTCGCCCTGCCACTCGCCGCCCGCGTGCCCGGCCTGCTGCACGTCTACCTGCACCCCGCCATCTGCGACCTGTCCGAGCCGGCGACGCTGGTGCAGACGGTCGACGATCCCATCCCCTCGGTGAACATCGAGATCGCCCGCTGGATTCGCGACGGCGACCTCGTCGTCGAAGGCCGCAACCTGACGCACGCCGTGGCCGAGCTGCAGCAGCCCTTGCTGACCATCGTGGCCAACGCCGACGGCATCGTGCCCGAGGCGACCACCTGCTCGGCCCATAACATCGTGCGCAGCGCCAACCGGCGCGTCATCTACGCCGGCGACGAGCACCGACCGATGGCGCACGCCGACCTGTTCATCAGCGATCTCGCTGAAGCGCAGGTCTTCCGGCCGTTGAGTGAGTGGTTGCTCGGGTGAGGGGCGGTCAGTCGCGGCCGTAATCGACCGCGGCGCGCATGCTGCGCAGGTCGCCGATCAGGTCGGCGTACTGCCCGAGCCGCCGGTCGGCAGCGCGGAACTCGGTCTGAGCCTGCGCATTCGACGGCGCCGCCTGCGCCGCCTCGTAGGCCGGCCGCCACGTCGTGTCCACGAAGCGCTGCGCCGAGGTCAGCAGGTCAAAGGCCAGCGACTTGCGGTCGCGCGTCTGCCCGGCCTCGTACACCGTCTGCGTCTGCGGGTGCACGAAGGTCGCCACCGGCCAGTCCGCCGGATAGGTCCGCGCGTCCCCGCTGCCCCGCTCGCTGATGGTGATGTACTCGTCGAAGTCGAGCTGGAAGTCGTCGATCGAGGTGTTGAACACCGTGTAGAGCGCCAGCGCGCGCCAGATGAGGTTATAGCTGACCGGCGCGTAGAGCTGCGGCGTGCCCTCCATCTGGTCGGGATCCTGGCCGAACGCCTCTTCGGCGACGAGCACCTTGGGCGTGACCGAGTCGGCCATCACGTAGCTGCTGTACTCCTTGCCCGCGCGCTCGCCGAGCCAGGTGAAGACCATGTCGCGGATCAGCTCGAGCAATTCTTCATTGAAGACGCGGTAATAGCCGATCGAGAAGGCACGGCTGTCACCGATGTTGGTCACGCGGAAGAAAGACGTCGACGTGTCGACCAGGTGGTACATCAGGTTCACCTTGTCGAAGTACGAGCCGATGTAGTCCACCTGATAGAAGTAGTCGTCGTTGTAGCGCACCAACAGGTCACGACCCGTGCCCGGGTCAACCTCGATCGGGTCGCAGTTGGCCTGAATCTCGGGCGCCGCCAGCCGATAGGGCACGTACAGGTTCAGCTTGTCATCGAGGCAATGCGGCCCCGGCTCGGGGGTGCCGAGCACCTGGTTGATGAAGTTGAGCCCGATGAGCGCCGCCTGCTCCAGGTCGCGCCGCAGGCCGATGTCCCACTGCTGGTAGAAGTAGAAGTAACGGAAGAAGTTGGTCAGGTACCAACTCACCCGGTCCTGCCGGCTGAAGTAGCCGTTGATGAAGCCGTACTCGGCGCGCCCGCGGCGGTAATTGCTGAAGACGAAGTAATTCCAGTAGTTCTGGATGGCCGAGCGCACCGTCTCGGTATAGGTCGCGCCCTCGTCCCACGTCTGGCAGTTGATGTTGCCGCGGAAGACATCGAAGCAATAGCCGTAGGGCACCTCGCGGTCGTACCAGTAATCCTCGGGCGCCCGGGTCGGATCCTCGAGCAGCTTGCGGGTGTTCTCAACGATGCCTTCGAACTTCGCCGAGGCGTGCTCTTCGATGGGCACGTCGACGCGCTTGTTGATGTTGTGGAAGTCGCCACCAAGCTGCGAGGGAATGGTCGCGTAGCCGTTGATGAAGACCTCGGTGCCCAGGGTCGACGAGACCGGCACCTCGGGCGCGAAGTGCTCGGTATTGCGGCCGTAGACGTATTTGATCGCCGCGCGGTCGTACTTGCCGAGGCCCTTGGTGTCGCTGTTGAAGCGCGCCCCGTACTCCATGATGGTCGAGTAGCGGTACTCGGGCAGCCGCGCCTCGGCCCACTCGTTCTCGGGCGTCACGTCGCGAATGGCCCAGAACTCGTCCTGGTAGTTGAGCGCGTCGCGCGAGCCCTCGAAGTTGTGGGTCATGCCCAGCGTATGGCCGATCTCGTGCAGCGCCACGCCGCGGAAGATCTCTTCGCGAAGCTGCCGGAAGACCTCGTCGGCGGGCATGCCCTTGAGCGCGAGCGCCTGACCGATGAGCGAATCATCCATGAATTCGGCCAGATAGGCGTTGCGGTCGGCGAAATAGCGGAAGCGCTCGCGCTGGCGCTCGTTGAACGACTCGGGGTCGATCGCCAGGTCGACCGCGGCGTCTTCGGCCTCGGGCGTGAGCTTGTCGCCGGGCTTCAGGCCAAACAGCGGCCGCACCAGCGCGACCTCCTGGTCGGTGATGAAGCGGGCGCGGAAGGCCGGGTCGCGCTTGAGCGCTTCGAGGCGCTCGCGGCCTTCGTCGATGCCGCCGCGCATGGCCTGGTTCATGGGATCGCCGGGCACCGGGTCGGTCAGCCGGCGCTGCATCTGGCGCAGCAGCTCGCCGTGGTCGATGCGGCCGTCGGGCAGATGATAGCTGCCATAGGCGTCTTCGACGTCGAAGTCACCAAAGCGGCTGAGGATGCCCTGCTCGACGTCGGCGGTCAGCGCCATCTCCATGTTGCCGACCGAGTTGTTGTTCTCGAGCCACTCGGCATAGTTCACCCCGTTGATCAGCGCGCCGATCTCAAGGTCTTCGTTCATGGCGCGCACGATGTCGGCCGCCGAGCGTGCGTAGGTGTCAACCGCGGCGCCGTAGATATGGGCGTTGCCGCTGAGGATGCGCCCGTTCTCCTTGTCGACCGACGAGGGGCCGTAGCCGAGCGGGCCAGCGGGCTGCGGCTCGTTGATCCAGTCGAGGAAGTTGAAGCGCACGTCGCCCACCTGCTGCCAGGTGAAGGGCTCGGCGCCGCGGGCGCGGCTGAAATGCGAGAGGCCCGAGCAGACGCGCGGCAGGTTGCCGGGCAGCAGCGCGGCGCCAGCGGCCGCTTCGTCGACCACGTCCTGCAGCGCCGGGTTGCGGGCCAGATAGGCCTCGATGCCGCCGGTTGAGCAGGTATTGCGCCGAATCTGGAACATGCCGGTCGCCTGGTGGGCGTCGCCGGGCAGGTACATCCACGGCTCGGCGTCGGTGCTGCGGCGCAGCTGTTCGCGGATCGACGCCTCGCCGCGACCGGTGGCGGCGACGACCGCGCCGATGAAGGCATCGTCCCGATCGTTGCTCATCTGTCCGACGACTTGCTCCAGGTCGATCGGGAAGCC
>JAGQJJ010000716.1 GCA_020430675.1 Myxococcales bacterium | reverse complement strand
TGGTACGACTGCGTCGCCGTCTGCGGGGGCGCTGGCGACTGGGGGCCAATCTCGCGCCCTCGCTGGTCCGAGTCATTTCCTTCCCGGCCCTTGCCGTCAATGACCGCCCGCAGTTGATCCCAGAGGTGGTCGCGCTCGGCGACCCGGCCGCGCAATCGCACCTCGCGCAGCTCGGCCAGCGCGCGCCCGCAGCCGGGCAGATGAGCCGCCCAGGGCGCGTCGGGGCGACGCCAGGTCGCGGGCATGGGCGGCCGCGCATCGGGCCCGAGCCCACCCGACCAGGCGGTCTCGGCGAGCGCGATGAAAACCGGCGGCGCCATCACCGTGGCCTGCGACTCCCCCAGCGGCTCGGGCGACTTGCCGGGCGAGGGCAGCGCGGCGTCTTCATCGACCTGATCCGGCATCGCCATCAACGCCACGGCCGCGTCGGCCGCAAACTGGAAGCGCCGGCTCGGCTTCTTTTCGAGGAGGCGCCGCAGCCAAGGCTCGATGGCCGCCGGCACGTTCATGCGCGGACGCAGCGTCGGCAGCGTGCCGGTCGCGTTGCCCAGCATCGCCGCGCGCGGCCCGGCCCCGGCAAACGGCGCCTGTCCGGCGATGAGCGCCCAGCCCAGGCATCCCACCGCGTAAAGATCGGTCCAGGGCCCGAACGCGCGCCAGTCGGCGAAGACCTGCTCCGGCGCCATGTAGTTGGGCGTGCCCGAAGCGTGCATCTCGGGCTTCGCCGGCGCTTCGATCTCAAAGACCAGACCAAAATCGCTCAGCACCGGGCCGGCGTCGCCGAGCAGCACGTTGGCCGGCTTCAGGTCGCGGTGAACGACCCCCCGGGCATGGGCATGCGCCAGCCCGTCGAGCACGGTCAGCAGCAGCGCGCGCACCTCGGCGAAGCGCGCTCGACCCTGGCGTGCTTCAAGCGTGCCGCCGCCGCACCAATCCATCACCAGATACGGCGTGCCGGCGGGCAGCCGCCCCTCGGCGGCCTCGGCGACCGCCGCTGGCACATCGCCATAATCATGAACCCGGATGATCGCCCCGTGGTCGAGCGCCGCGACGGCGCGCACCTCGCGCACAAAGAGGCGGCGCGCGTCGGCCGCATCGGGGCGAATGCCGGTCAGGAACTTGATCGCCACCGGGTGCTGGCTCTCGCGGTGGATGCCCGCCCACACCTGCGCCGTTGCACCCCGCGCGGTCGGGTACAGCAGGCGAAACGGACCCAGATCGGGGGGCTGCGGGATCATCGGCGACCATCGTACAGGCTCGCGCGCCCCCCGACGAGGGCCCTGCGCTGCCATCTGGGCGGCCGCGCACGCTGCGGTCCCCGCAGTCATCATGGCATGGGATGATCGATCGCGGCCCAGAAGTCGCATCCATGATGGATGCCATCGGCCCCGAGTGGGAGGAGCACCTGGCATCCGCGACACAGCGGCGCTGCTTCAGGCGTTGGATTGGGCGACGCGCTCGGCGAGTTGCCGCGCCTCGTTTTGGAAGGCATCTCCGGTCACCCGGCCGAAGGCATCATCGCTCGCAGTAATGGCCGCCGACAGCGCCTCGATCTCATCGACCGTGGTCATCAAGGCATCCGCCACCTCGACCCACCCAGGGCCCTGGGCATCGACGACATCGATCACGCCCTCGATGCCATCGCGCAGGTCGGGCAGCGGCACGACCCGATTCAGCAACTCGGTGAACGTGGCGTCGGCACCGGCCTCGTCGATCAACGCTTCGAGGCGTTCGAGAAAGGCAGCGAGCCCGCTGACCACCGCTGCTCGGGGGCCATCGCCGGTAATGGCGAGCGCGGCCTGTACCCGCCCGCAGTCGACGCTGATCAGCCAGCGCAAGGGTTGCAGCACCGCATCGAGGCCCCGCACCGCCGGCTCGGCCCGGTTGATCGTCGACAGGGCGCTGTTGACCTGGGCTTCGGCGGACGCGACCGACCCGAGCGCGCGCCGGTAGGCCTCGAAGAAGGCGCTCACCGCGGCGCCGCTCGACTCGATCGCGCCCAGCATCGTGTGCAATGCGCCGAGTCGCTCGGCGATGCCTTGCGCGGCGGCGTCCAATTCGCCGAGCAGCGACGCGAGGGTCTCGTCGAACGCGCCGGAGGCCCCCTGCATGCGATCCTCGGCCAGCGCGAGCGACCGCAGGAAGCCGTCGAGTCGGTCGTCCCATCCGGTGAGCGCGACCGCGAGGCGATCGGTGGCCCCGCCGATCGCGTCGAGGCGCTCGCCGATGACCCCCACCCGCCCGTTGACCTCGGCGACCGCGCCCTGAAGCCGATCGGTGACGTCCTGGAGCGCGCGAACACCGCTCTCCTGGGCTCGCAGCGCCTCCACGATCGGCGGCAGGAAGACGTTGAGGAAGGGGAACGCCTGGACGAACTCGGCGAAGGGCAGCGTATTGCCCAGCAGGGTGTTGAAGCGGGTCAACGCCTCATGCGTGCGCGCGCTCAGCGGGACCATCGGTTCGATGGCCACAAAGCCCGCCACCACCCGGGCGGTCTCGGCCGCAGGCGCCGCGAGCGCACCGCGCACCGCTTTGACCTGGTCGCGCACCGCGGCGAGCCGCTGCGTGGTCTCTTCGATCGTCACGACGATGCCTCCGTCGCGTTGTCTTGCAGCAGCCCGTCGATGAGCAGGTCGGCGAGGCGCTCAAGCTGCCCGATCAGGTCGGTTGACGTCAGATCGGCCAACGCGGCTTGCAAGGCATCTGCCTGTGCGGTGACGCGCTCGGCGCCTGCGGTCAGATCGCCGAGGAGGGCCTCGAACCCCTCCACGGTGGGCAGCGCCGCGATCGCGCGGTCGATCGTCTCGCGCACTTCGTCAAGATTCAGCAAGTCTTCGAGCGCGCCGACGACCAGATCGGTCAGTGGTCGCAGGATGGGTTCGAGGATGGGATCCAGGATGGCGCTGATGCACTCGATGAGGCCACCGAGGATCCATTGCACGGGCTCGAGCGCGGCGGCGAGCGCCGACAGGCCGGGTTCGATGCTCTTGAGTGGCGCCAGGCCCGATGAGACGGCGCGCGCCGCGTCGGCCAGGGCGGCGGCCGGGTCGCGACC
>JAGQJJ010000715.1 GCA_020430675.1 Myxococcales bacterium | reverse complement strand
GATGGCCGCACCGCGCTCGCCGGCCTGAGCGGCTGGGGCCTGCGCGCTGGCGAGACGCTGGTCGAGTGGCGGCGCACGGCCGGCGACCTGCGCGACGCCGCATGGGATGGCACCACCCTCTTTGCCGTCGGCGCCGAGGGCCTGTGGCGCTGGCAGCCAGGCCGGCCGGCCGCGGTGCCGGTGCCCCTGCCCGCCGCGCTCGCCGGCCGCCCGCTCATCCGCGTCTTTCGCGACGGCCCCTATCTCTGGGTGCAGGACGAAGCAGGCACCGGCTGGCCCCTGGGCGGCGTGCGCAGCGGCGAAGCGTCGCTGGTCGGCGCGCCCGGCCCCTTGCCGCGGGCCGACGCCGGTCTGCGGGTGCGCCTGGGTGATTGGCGGGTGAACGCGGTGCGCGGCGAACCGCGCGTGCGCGTCGGCGCCGACGACGATCTGGCCGCGCCGATCGAGACCAACGGCCCGGTGCACGCGCTGCTGCCACTGGGCGCCGACGCCGTGCTCGTGGCCGCGGGCACGCAGGTGATGCTGCTGCGTCTCGATGATCCGCCGCGCCGCGAGGCCATCTGGCCCCTGGGCGTCGAGGTGATCGCGCTGTTCTTGGAGGGCGAGCGCCTGATCGGGGTCACTCGCCACGCCGGCTTCCTGGAGGCCCGCGTCCAGTGGCCCGGGCCGCCGCCCGCCCCGATCAGCGCCGCCGATTGAGGGTGGTCAGACCGTCCAGCGCTCGGCTTCAAAGGCGTCGTCCGGCACCGTGACCAGCAGCTCGTGGTGCCCCGGGAAGCGGTCGATCTCCATCGGCCCGCGCATCAAATGCGCGCTGGCGGTGGCCTGCTGGCGCTCGCCGAGGCCCAGATCGGTGAACCGCACACCCAGCTCGATGAAGCCGCCGACAACCCGCGCCAGCACCTCGCCGTCGACCCCGACCACCTCGCCCGCCCCGGGCGTATCGAGCGGCAGGCGCACGATGCGCTCGACCGGCCCGCGCACCCGCACTTCGAGCGTCAGCCCGCTCAGATCGGGCGGCGCCTCATCCGCCAGCGGCTCGAAGCGCAGATAGAAACGCTCGCGATCAAAGCCGTAGCGCAGCCGCCGGAACCACGCCGCCGCCTGGTACATGCTGCCGCCGGGGTTGATCAGATCGACCACGCCCGCCCCGTTCCAATCGAAATAGGTGCTCTGCGGCGTGTCGAACCGCGGGCTGATCAGGTTCTTCGGCGGCTGATCATCGCGCGGCAGTCGGTTCGGATACAGCGAGCGGTCGAGCGCCGCCGGCGGCGTGCCCCCGAGCAGCGCGTAGACGCGGCGCAGGTGGCTGCGAAACAGGTAGTCGAAGTCCTCGTCGTTCTGGCTCGCGAAGTGGTCACCGTACCACCAGAACCAGTCGCTGCCCTCGGCCTGCAACAGATGCTCGCGCGCCGCCGCCAGCGCCTCGGCCGGCGTCTCACCCGCCTTTTCGGCAAAAAACGCCCGCGCCTCACCAAGCAGCTTCCAGGCCTGATTCTCGACCGCGCTGCCAATCCACACGCCGTAATCGCCGTTGATCCAAGAGCCCGAGTGCAGGTCGGTCAGCGTGCGCTTCGGCGGGTTCGCGGCCAGATGCGCGCCCAGGCAGACCGTCTGCAAATCCGCCCGCGCGGCCAGCGTGGCGTAGAGCGCGTCGAGGAAGGGCCGCCCGCTCTCGGCGTAGTACTCCCACGGGTTTTCGCCATCGAGCGCGATCACCACCAGCGGCGGCTCTTCGTTCTTGGCCGTCTGCGCCGCGATGCTCACGAGGCGCCCGACCAGATCAGCCACCGCGGCCGGTGCGGGGTTGCGCGCGTAGGTGAAGCCGATCAAGTCGCTCAGCGTGCGGTCGCGAAAGACGATGTTGATCGCGCCGCGCCCGCGGTCATACCGAAACGGCCGATACAACCACGTCCGGTCGAGCTTGCCGTCGCCGACGGTCTTCCAGAGCTGCGCCTCATCGGTCGCCGTCCAGCGCAGGCCGGCGGCGGCAAACAGCTCGACCGCCTCGGGGCTGACCGCGCCCTCGGCCGGCCACACCCCGCTCGGCGGCGCGCCAAAGGCCATTTGATGCGCCTCGGCCGCCCGGTCGATGTGCAGGCGCGCGTCTTCAGGCCACGAAAAACGCGGCGGCAGCGGCGCTTTGGGCTGGCAGCGGCGCGCCGCGTCCGAGTCGACCACCAGCGGCAGGATGGGGTGGTAGTAGGGCGTGGTGCTCAGCTCGATCTGGCCGCGATCGGCCAACCGCTGATAAAGCGGCAGCACCCGGCGCAGCATCGCGATCTGCAGGTCGAGCAGCTTGCGCTTCTCGTCCTCCTCAAAGCCGCGCCCCTTGGCCTCCAGCTCGGCGAGCAGCGGATACTCGATGCGCGCCGCGAAGCCGAACCACGCCAGGTTGAACAGCACCTGCAAATCGCGCAGGTCATCATCGGAGAAGTCGGCCACCCCCCGATGCGGCTCGCGCGCCCGCTCGTAGAGCCGCCAATAGCGGGCCCGCGGACGAATGCACGTATGCGCGTCGATCGAGAAGAAGTGGCGCAGCATGAACGCGCGCTCGGCGGTGGTCAAAAGCCGCGCTGGCTTGCGCGACAGCTCGAAGTAATGGTCGCGGCCGCCGCTCAGGTAGCTCTGAATCTGGCGCACCAGCACCGGCACGAAGTTGAAGGTGGCGCGCACCGCCGGGTGGCGCTCCAAGAGCCACGCCATGTCGAAATAGGCCCGCGTCGTGTGCAGGCGCACCCAAGGCAGGGTGAGCTGCCCGGTGCTCGGATCGGCGTAGCTCGGCTGGTGCAGATGCCACAGCAGCGCGACGTTCAGCGGCCGGCTCATCGGGGCGTGCTCCTCAAGCGCGGACGGTTTCGCCCTTGGCGACGGCCACGATGCCGCCCGGGGTCACGGTATGGCCGCGGGCCTTGTCGTGCTCAAGGTCGTAGCCGAGCACCGCGCCGGGTTCGATGGTCACGAATTTGTCGAGGATGGCGTTGCGCACCCGCGCGCGGCGGCCGATATCGCACCCCTCGCCCAGCACCGAGTTGTCGACCGTCGACCAGCTGTGCAGGCG
>JAGQJJ010000714.1 GCA_020430675.1 Myxococcales bacterium | reverse complement strand
CATCGGTGGGATGCGCCGCCTCCCACGCATCGATGGCGTCGAGCAGGTTGAAGTTGTCGGCCTCGGTCCACTGCGGGTCGTGCGGCGAGCGCGGCAGCGTGGGATCGCCATACGGTCGGCTCTTGATCATCGGCCACAGCCGCTCGGCGATCGGCTTCGACTTGCCCTTGCCGCGCGTCGCCGCGTTGTGCAGCAGGCGCTTGGCCTCGCGGCTGTTGAGATGGCTGAGCACCTCCAGGCCGGCCAACTGCCATGCCGAGTCTTCCTTGAGCGGCTTCTGCTGCTCAAAGAGCCGATCATCGCGCGTCGCCAGTCCGCCGAGCATGGCGTTGAAGAGCGCCACGTAGCGCTCGGAGTCCATGCGCGCCAGGTTCAGCGCCAGCGCGCGCTTCTCTTCGGGCGTGGTCGCCGCCTCATGGCGGAAGTGATTGATGAGATAGACCGCCAGCCGCCGATCACCGCTGGTCCCGATGCGCTCGATGACCTCGATGCGCACCTCTGGATCGGGGTCTTTCAGGTGTGAAACCAGCATGTTGCGCAGCACGTCGCTCTGGGCGAACGGCAACGTGCGCAACACGCTGCACCGCACCTCGACCGACGGGTGCACCACCACCTTGCGCAAGAAGATCAGGCTGTCGTCATCGACCCCCGACAGCAGCGCCAGAATGGCTTCAACCAGCGGCGGGGTGACCTCCTTCTTGTCCCAGAAGTGCACCTCTTCGCCGAGGATGGCCCGCGAGAGCGAGCTGCGCACCGTGGGCGGCAGCGGACCGGCCTCCATCAGCGTCGAGATGACCCGCATCAGCGCCGCCGCGCGCTCGTCGAACGCGCGCACCGCGTGGGCCTGGGCCAGCGCTTCGGTCACCGCGGTCGAGGCCAGGTCAGGGCGGTCAGCGGCGAGCGCACCCTGCACTGCCGCCGAATAGGCCGGGACCGCGTCCACTTCGCCCGCGCGCCGAGCCGCCTCCAACGCCTCTTCGGCCGCCGCGATGGCCTCGTCCAGCCGTCCCGCTTGCCGCAGCGGCGCCACCACCGCGGCCAACGCGCGCGCCCGATAGAACGCCTCGGTGATCGAACGCGCCTTGGCCAGCCCCTCGACCGGATCAAGCGCTGCGAGCTGCGCTTCGACGCCCTCCAACCCCGACCCGGTCGCGGCGTCGAGGAAGTTGAGGTTGCCGCTGACCATCGAGATGCGCTGGAAGAACTCGTGGCCCATCACGCCGCGGATGCGCTCCAGCGCTTGCGCCATCCGCATGAACTCGTCGTCTTCTTCGTGCGCGCCCTCGGTCTCGGCGAGGAAGTCGCCCTCGGCCGCCTCGGCGATGACCGCCGCCTCCATCGACGACGAGGCGTCGTGCGTCTCCATCGCCTGCTGGTGGCGGCGCTCGACGCGCAGCAACTGGAAGTCATCGAAGATCGAGCGCGTCGCCGTGAGCAGCATGCGCTCCTCGGCGGCGCGGATGGCCGCCGGGAAGGGATCGAGCCCCTGGATGTCGAGCTCTTCCGCCATGTCGCCGGCATAGAGCGAGAGCTGCCGCAGATGGGTCGGCGAGAGCCCCGGCACCTGCTCGGCGCAGAAGTCCACCAGCGCGTGCTCTTCGATGCCCTTCGCGCGCGCCTGCCGCGAGAGCAGGGTGTACATGCGCTTGATGGTCCACCCGATGGGCTGGCGGCGCCCGATCATCTCGGAGTGGTAGAACATCTCGAAATGCGGACATTTCTGCCGCCGCAGCTTCTGCTTGAACGCCTGTTCTTCCTCGGCCGCCGTGCCCTCGATGCGCGTGGTCATCAGCTTGGCGAACGAGAGCAGCTCGGCCTCATCGAAGCCGGCCTTGATGGTCAGCGCGTTGGCGTTGCGCTGCTCGAGCACGCCGGCCATGCGCGCGATGAGGGTCATCATGCCGAACTTGCGGCGCACGACGCGCAGGGCGTTCTTGGCGTCGAGGAAGGCGTCGGTGCCTTCGCGCTGCACCAGCAGATCCTGCACCGACAGGCTCTGGTAGGGCAGGAAATCGTAGACGTTCACGTCCTCGACGCCAGTCGAGAGCCGGCTGACGAGGCAGATCTGGTCGATGCCGGCGAAGGCGTCTCGCATCAGCGAGAAGACCTCGCCGCGCGCCATGCTGGCTTCGGGGTGGTCGGGGATCCAGATCTTGAACAGCGCGATGATGGCCTTGCGCAGCAGGCTCTTTCGCTTCTCGGTCTCGGAGCGCCAGTCGGCGGCGCCGGTGACTTGCTCTTCCATCGCCTCCCCCATCGACCGGCCGGGCCGGCCGCGCGCCTTTTCCGCCGAGCGCGGTTGCGGTACATCGGAGAGACCCGCGAGCGGAGCCCACGATGTCCCCGATCGATCCCGACGCGCTCCGGCGCCACTATAGCGCGTTCCTGCGGCCGGACCGCATCCTGCTGACCGGCCATTCGCATCAGGCCTGGCCCGACGCCGCGCGCGCCGGGCTGCTGCGCGCCTTCGACACCGCCGCCGCCCATGTCGACCAGAAATGGGCCCATGTCGGCGCCTGGGCCGACACCCTGCGCGGCGCGGTGGCGCGGCAGCTCGAGGTCGACGCCGCCGACATCGCGCTCGGCCAGAACGCGCACGAGCTGGTCACCCGCTTTCTGTCGGCGCTCGATTGGGATCGCCGCCGCCACCTCGTCACCACCGACGGCGAGTTTCACAGCATGCGCCGCCAGCTTCGGCGGCTCGAAGAGACCGGCGTCGCCGTCACCTGGGTCAAGGCCGACCCGGTTGACAGCCTCGGCGAGCGCCTGGCCGCCGCAGTGCGGCCCGACACCGCAGCGGTCATGGCCTCGACCGTGCTGTTTCGCACCAGCGCGATCGTGCCCCATCTGTCGGCCGCCATCGACGCCGCGCATCGGCACGGCGCGCAGGTGCTGCTCGACGCCTATCACGCCTTCAACGTGGTGCCGCAACCGCGCCGCGCGCTGGGCGCCGATCCGGTGTTCATCGTCGGCGGCGGCTACAAATACGCGCAATGGGGCGAGGGCTGCTGCTGGCTGCGCGTGCCGCCCGGCTGCACGCTGCGGCCGGTCCATACCGGCTG
>JAGQJJ010000713.1 GCA_020430675.1 Myxococcales bacterium | reverse complement strand
CCAAAGCTGCCACCGACGGTCTTGCTGTCAGTGTCGTCGGTCGGGTTCCACACGAAGTCGGCGGCGATCTGCACGCCGTACTGATCGAGCTCGTAGCGCCACGCGCCGCCCAGGCTGAGCGGCACGCCGTCGACGCCGCGCACGATGGCCGGGCCCAGGTCGATGAGGAAGATCGAGTCGGCCCGCGCCCGCATGGGGTTGGCCTGCTCGGTGGTCACATTGTGGCGCCCGACCGCCTGGCTGCCGGTGACCGCCAGGTCGCCGCTGAGCTGCGCGCGCACCAGCTGGTCATAGACCTTCGGCAGCTCGTTGGCGCTGCCCGCCCGCCCGGTCCGCGTGCGCTCGGGGCCGCGCAGGCTGACCGTGAAGACGTCGCCCGTCTGCACCTGCGCGACCTTGTATTCGTTGCCGCAGGGCGGATCGACGACCGTCTCGCCCTGCTCCTCAAACGCGGCCCGGACCAGAATGAGGGCGCCCTTGTTGGCCTGATCGTCCGACGCGGTCAGCGCCTCGTCGAGCGACACGCAGAGCGGGGCGGCGAGGCTTGCACCCGGGGCGACCATGCAGGCGAGCACCGCGAGGTGCGCGCGCCAGACAGGGGGAGAGGTCGACTTCATGGCATGACTCCGCGCGACCGAATCCTCGCGCTCAGCATAGGGCGCGCCCCGCGGCAAGTCGAGCCGGGCCCGCGGGCGCTTTCGCCGCAGCGCGCGCTCTGGCACACTCGGGCTGTTCGACAAGTCAGGAGATGCCACGATGGCCGCGACCGGAAGTCAGTGGGCATTGCGCGTCGTCGCGCTCGGGTTGGCCATCGGCGGGCTGGCGTGGCTGGTGCTGCGCGCCAACGCGCCGACCCCGATCCAGACGCCGCCCGCCGCCGAGGCCAAAGCGATGGCGCCCGACGCCGCGGTCATGACACCCGACGCCGCGGCGGCGGCCCTCCCGGCGGCGGTGCTCATTCAGGCCGACGCCGGCGCCGCGCCGAGCAACCCGATGGTCGACCCATTGTTCATCCCCGCGACCAAAGCCGGCCCGATGTTTGCGCCCCCGCCCCAGCAGTCGCCGAACCATCTGGTGCCCGTGCAGCCGGTGCGCCTCAAGCCCCTGCCCCGCGACCTGAAGCTGCGCCACGACCTGCTCGGTCCCACGCCGCGAGCCGCGCCGGGCCCCGAGCAGGCGGTGCCAAAACCGCAGCAGTCGCGCTGAGCCCGCCGGTGGTCTGGCTCGACCGCCTCTGGGCGACGCTCAGCCTCGCGCTGCTGACGTTGATGTTCGGCCCGCTCGAACGCGCCTTCGCCGCCCGGCGGCAACGCTTCTTCCGCCGCGGCTTCGGCACCGACCTGCTGTTCTTCTTGGGCCAGTATCTCTTGTGGAGCAGCCTGGTCCTGACCGCGCTGACCCATCTGCACGGGGCCCTGGCCGACGTGACCCCCCTGGCGTGGCGCGCCGAGGTGGCTCGCTGGCCGGCGTTGGCCCAGGGGCTCTTTGCGGTGGTGATCGGCGACGTATGCGTCTATTGGTTTCACCGATGGCAGCACCATAATGCCATCTTGTGGCGGTTTCACGGCGTGCACCACACCGCCGAGCGCCTCGACTGGCTGGCCGCGCATCGCGAGCATCCCATCGATGGCTTGATGACCCAGACCGCGGTCAACCTGCCGGTGCTGCTGTTGGGCATTCCGCCAGATGCGCTCGCCGCCCTCGCCGCGTTTCGGGGCGTCTGGGCCATCTTCATCCACAGCAATGTGCGGCTGAACCTGGGCCCGCTGGAACTGCTGCTCGGTGCGCCCGCGTTGCATCACTGGCATCACGCCCGCGATCGCTTCGCGGGCAATTATGCCAACCTCAGCCCGCTGATGGATGTGCTCTTTGGCACCTGGCAGCGCCCGCCGCGTGAGCCCGAGGCGGTGGGGCTGACCGAACCGTGGCCGCAGACATGGCTGGGTCTGCTGGTGCATCCCTTCCGCCGCCGCTCGGGCTGAGCGTCAACGCACGGCCTCGCGCGCCTTGGCCCGGTTGCGCAGCTCGAAGTCGCGCAGCGCCTCCGTGCCGGCGCGAGCCAGGATGCGCTGCTCGATGCTCTTGATGGTGCGCACGGTCTTGCCGTCTTCGGGCGACAGCCGGTTCGGCGTGTAGGCCGGGTCGGGCGCGTACCATTTGGCCTTGGCAAAGAAGGTCTGCAGGTCATGGGAGCGGAAGGCATAGCCATGGCGCGCATAGACCGCGTTGCGCAGCAGACGCAGCTCGGTGAGGCTCAGGCCGCCGAGGTCGGCTTCGCTGATGCCTTCACCGGCGCGGGCTCGGCCGAGCAGCGCCTCAAAACCAGGCCCCGGCTTGACCACGTCGACGCGCGCGGCGGCGACAATCGAAGCCCGGCCCTCGTATTCGTTGATGAGGGCCACGTTGACGACGTCCATCTTGCCGAGCCGCTTCGGCGTGAAGGCCGGGTCGGGCCGGTAGTCGCCGCGCCGGCCAAAAAACGCGGTCAGGCTGGCATCCTTGAAGACATAACCATGCCGCGCATAGGCCGCGTTGCGCAGACGGCGCAGCGCTTCGGCGTCGAGGCCGGTCAGCTCTTCGGGCCGGACGAGGTTGCCATCCCAGACGCGCTGCACCAGCGCGCCGAGGTCGACCGCCGGGGCCGAGGCCGCTTTGCCGCTCAAATCTGCGTCGGCATAGGCGTCGTGGAACAGCGCGATCAGCGCCTCGACCTCGTCGCGCGCGGCGCCATCGAGCCGCCCCTTGCGCGCTTCGAGCCGCGCCCGCTCGTCGCGCATCAGCGCCTGGGCTTCGAGCAGGTCACCCTCTTTGAGCATGGCCGCCGCGTCGATCAAGACGTGCGAGACGCGCATGCGATCGGCGGCGACCATGTAGACCGGCACCGCCGCGGCATCGACCTTGGCCAGCGACGGCGTCAGCACGTACCGCACATCGGCCTGCCGCTCGATGGCATCACCGCCCTCGACGGGCTCATAGCGCAGGCGCACCTGACCCACCAGGCCTTCTTGCGGTCCCTTGGTCGGCACCCTGACCTGCAGCGTCAGCGGACGGGTCTGGCCGACGTACA
>JAGQJJ010000712.1 GCA_020430675.1 Myxococcales bacterium | reverse complement strand
CCCAAGGCGGGACCAAATCGCTCCTGGTGGAGCACCAACACCACGTCGAGCCCCGCGGCGGCCGCCCAGCCGGCCTGTTGGCAGATGCGGCCCAGATAGGCGCCATCATAGGTGCCCTCGAAGGGTTCGATGCCATCCCAGGTGACCAGCAGCCACACGACGTCGAAGCCGGCGGCGGCCAGATCGCGGTAGTGACCCTCTTCGTGCAGTGGCGTGCCCGCGACGCGAAGCAGGCTGTCGGCCGAAACGACCACCGCGCGCGGCAGCACCGCCGCCTCGCCCGCGCGCACGAAGCGGCAGCCGGACACCCGCAACGCGCCTTCGGGACGCGGACTCTGTTGCACGGTGCAGGGGGTGACCTCGGGGTCTGGCGGCGCCGCGTCGGGCTCGGCGTCGACCGCTGCGTCGAGCACGGCGTCCAGCAGCGCCGCGTCGGTGCGCCCGAGATCGACCGGAGGCGCGGTGTCGGCGGTGGCGTCCGCGACGGCGTCCGCCGCACCGCGATCGGCCACGCGCCCATCCGGGGCCGAGGCCGTGCCGTCGTCACAGCCGACGGCGAAGGCGATGAGACCCGCCCAGAGCCAGACGCCGGGCAATCCTCTGATGGGGCGGTCGTGCATGCGGCATGATGCGGTCGCCGCGCGGGTCGGTGCAATGCCGGCGCACGCCCGCGCCGCCGATGCGCGTGACCCGGCGGTTGCTGTACCATCGGTCGTCGGTTTTGCGGAGGTCGGTCGATGAGACGTTCATGGTGGCTCGCCTGCGGGCTCGTGGCCCTGGCCCTGGGCTGTGACGACGGCGGCGGCGACTCGGCCGAGACGCCCGGCGCCGGCGACGGCGGCGAGGTCGACGGCGGCTCGTTCATCGATGACGGCGGCGTCCTGCGCCCCGAAGAGCTGCCGACCGCGCGTTTTGCGCTCGCCGAAGACCCGGGCACGACGCCGCTGGGCGCCATCCCCTGGCCCAGCGACGTCTATCGCACCGCCGATGGCCACCTCGACCTGCGCGGCTTCCCCCAGCGGGCGCAAGGCTCGTTGCTCGATCGGGTTTGCAGCACCATCGAAGCCGAGACGCCCGGCTTTGCGACCGCCGGCACCATGTATGCGACCTTCGAGAGCCTCATCGACCCGGTGGCGCTGCCGGCCAACAGCGCGGCCTCGATTCAGCCCGGCAGCGCGCTGTTGCTGGTCGACATCGACCCCGACTCGCCCGAGTACGGCTCGCGCTGGCCGGTGAACTGGCGCATCGAATATGACCGCACGCTGTACCTGCCCAACAACGCGCTCTCGGTGCGGCTCGTCGAGGGCTTTGCCCTGCGGCCGTCGACGACCTACGCCCTGATCGTGACCGAAGCGGCGGCCAAACCCAGCAGCGACTTTCAGGCGACGCTCGCCGCCGAGCCGCCCGAGGCCGCCAGTCTGCGCCACGCCTGGGATGCCCACGCGCCGCTGCGCGCCTGGCTGCGCGAGTCGGGCGGCGTGCGCGCGGCCACGGCCTCGGTGTTCACCACGCAGGATCCGGTCGGCGAGATGTTCCGCGCCCGCGACTTCATGCACACCCTGCCCGCGCCCACCGTGACCAAGGTCGAGAGCCAGGGCGTGCAGCAGCAGTTGTTCGAACTGTTCACCGGTACGTATCACGCGCCGCGCTTTCAGGAGGGCAACCCGCCCTATATCAACCTGTCGATGGGCACCGGCGCCATTCGCTTCGATGGGGCGGGCGACCCGATCGTGCAGGCCGACGAAGAGCTGCGCTTCTCGCTGGCGGTGCCGATCGACGTCGACATGCCCGCCGATGGCTGGCCGGTGGTGCTCTACGGCCATGGCACCGGCGGTGACTACCTGAGCTTCATCAACGCTCGCGTCGCCGCCTCGCTGGCCCAGGCCGGCATCGCGGTGCTCAGCATGGACCAGATCCACCACGGTCCGCGCGACCCGCGGCCCAATGGCTGCCCGACGCAGGATGACTACGCCGGCTGCGTCGGCCTGTCGTTCTTCAACTTCGTCGTGCCCACCGCCGGCCGCGACAACGTGCGCCAATCGGCGCTCGACTTCGTGTCGCTGATGCGGCTGGGGCAAGGCATGCACATCGAGGCCGACGTCAGCACCCGCGGCCGCGAGGTGCGCATCAACCCCGAGAAGATCATGTATATGGGCCATAGCCAGGGCGGCATCAATGGGCCGCTCTTTCTGGCCATCGAACCCGAAGTACGCGGTGGCGTGCTCAGCGCCGCGGGCGCAACCATCGCGATCTCGATCGAGCAGAAGACGCGGCCGCTCGACGTCAACGCGCTGGTCTCGGCCATCGTGCCCACCGGCCAGAACGACGTGCTCGATCGCTGGCATCCCACGCTGATGCTGCTGCAGACCTTCATCGAGCCCGGCGATCCCATCAACTACGCGCGCTTCTGGTTTCACGAGCCAGCGCCCGGCCAGCCGGCGAAGAGCATCTTCATGACCGCCGGCCTCGACGATGAGTACACCCCGCCCGATGCCATCTTCGCGCTCGCCGCCGCCGGCCGGGTGCCGATCATTCAGCCGGTCTACGAGTCGATCGAGCTGTTCGACGTGTTCGACGTGCAGCCGGCCGGCGTGCCGCCCTACGCGGGCAACGTCGCCGGCGGGCAGGCCTGCGCCGGCCTCGCCCAGTTCCCCAATATGGGTCACTTCGTCGTGCAGGACAGCGTGAGCGCGCGCAATCGCTATCGGCAGTTCTTCACCAGCCTCGCAGCGGGGCGCCCGCAGATCTATTGAGCACGGCGACCCTCAGCGTGCGGCAGCGCCTCTTCGGCGCGCTCGGCAGCCTCGGGCTCGTCGGCCTGGGGGCCGGCGCCTTCGAGGGCCTGGAAGCGGCCCGGGCCGCGCCCGATGGCCGGGCCGCCGTCGCGCAGTTTTGCCTGTCGGTTGGTGTTTGGTCGGTGGCGGCGCTGGTCGGCGGATTGCCTTGGCTCGCCACGCGGGTCGTCGGTTGGCAGATGCCGCGCGCCCCTTCACCGCTCAGCTTCGCGGTCGCGCTCGGCGCCTGCGCATACGGCGTGCTGTGGGGCACCATCACGGCGCTTCAAGCCGCCAC
>JAGQJJ010000711.1 GCA_020430675.1 Myxococcales bacterium | reverse complement strand
CAGCTCGTACCGCGGGCCGCTGACGCCCGCCGAGGTCGCCGGCCGGGTGGTCGTGCCCACCGGCATCCGGTTCTCGTTCGAGCTGGGTGACGGCGCCATCGGCGACTCGATCGGCACGATGACGAACGGCCGCAGCACCAACTCGTTCGACTTCTTCAACAAGGGTCGCGGCGACGCCGGCAAGGCCTTCGGCTTCGGCGACGCCGACCTCGACGAGGATCACACCGACCTCATCGAAGACGGCGACCTCGACGACGGTGACCTGCATGAGAACTACGGGTGGGAGGTCATCCTGCGGCCGACCGACGACGGTGAGATCGTCGAGGCCGACCGGCTCAAGCTGGGCGACTTCCGCTTCCACTGGTTCCTCGACAGCGGCAAGAGCGGCATCGGGCTCGGCCCGATCTACCGCATGCCGCCCGAGGGCTTCATCGAGGGCGACGGCCAGTTCCACGGCCGGCTCTGGCGCACCGCGTATTCGTCCTGGAGCATCCGCGGCGGCGAGAAGAAGAAGCGCTTCATGCGCGCCACGCACCCCCTGCCCGACGCCGAGCTGACGAAGGGGTACCGCCTCATCGTGGTGTCGGTCGGCCCGGTCTACCGCAAGCCGACCGCGCTGGGCATCGGCTGAGCTGAGCGCGTCCCACCGTGCGCTGCAGGGCGGCGGTGGGACGGTCGAACTTCGGCCCGGCGCTCGCCGGGCCATGCCGTGAGAGGGTCGCATGAACGAAGCGATGGTCAAGGCGATGCGCGACGCGCTTGACGCGCGCGAGCAAGCGCTGATCGCCGCCGTCCGCCAAGGGCTCGACCTCGACGTGGTGCAGGCGATGCTCACGCGGCAGGGCGAGGCGCTCATCGAGGGCTGTCGGACGCTGGTGCCCGACGTGGCCCGGGCGCGGCCGCCGCGCGGCTGTGAACTGGTGCCGTCGCGGCCGCTGGTCATCACGGTGGCGGACGACGAGATGGTCGAAGAGACCTGGGAAGCGCCGGAATGGCCGCTCGTCGTCGAGGCGGTGCTGCTGCACACGACCGATGAACGCGGCCTGGCCGCGTTCACGGTGGGCTACGGCCCGCACAATGCCTCGACCAGCCTGTTCTACAGCCCCGACGACAGCACCGACACCGACAACCATCCGCCGGCGGAACACCTGTTCGTCTCGCGCCTGGCCGATCTGCGCCCGGGCGTCGCCTACCCCTGGCAGGGGCAGGTGCTCAAGGCGGGCGAGAAGTTCATCTGGCGGGTGACCAACCTCATCGGCGAGCCGCCCTACGATGTGCGGATCACCGTGCTGGGGCGGCGAGCGTGAGCAGCTTCGGGCCCATCGACTTCACCATCCGCAAGGCCGATGAGCCGGTCGTGCTGACCGTGCCGGGCGGGTGCGGATCGCACTGGAGCGCCCGCATCAAGGCGTCAAGCGACGTCTCGGTGCTGGTGTCGGTGCGCGACGAAGTGGGCCTCGAAGTGCTCGGCGGCGTCGACGTCGCGGGCGGCGAGCTGGCCCGTCTCGACGACTTGCTGCCCGTGAACCTCGGCGTCACCAAGAACGGCAAGCTGCGCTTCGCCATCACCGGCAAGGCGGGCACCACCGGCCGCCTCGCCGGCGGCTTCGTCGCGGAGCCCGGGCAGTGAAAGCCGGCCTGCTGCTCGCCGGCGGGCTCGCCGCGCTGGCCGCGGGCCTCGCCGCGTTCTGGCCACGCAAGGCGAGCGCGGCGATCGGGCCCGCCCGTCCCAGCGGAACGCCGGCGCGCGAGCGGGACACCGCGGCGAGCAGCTCGACCAGCGAGCGCGAAGAAACGCTCGACAGCCTGGCCCGGGCGCTCATCGTCGAGCTGGGCAGCAAGGGCACCGAAGGCGAGCACGCGGGCATCGTGCAGGTCGCGCTCAACCGCGCCCGGGGCTGGGGCGCGAAGGTGGCCGACGTCATCTGGTCGCGCGTGCCCGGTCACGCCGAGTGGGGCTCGGGCTGTCGCGACCAGGACTGCGCGTATCACCCGCGGCTGGTCGCCGCGAAGGTCAGCCCGCTGTATGCCGCTCGCCGCGAGCTGGCCCGGCGGGTGCTCGACGGCGAGCTGCGCGCGCCCATCGGCGGGCACCGCAGCTTCGTGCACCCGACCGCCTTTCCGCGATCGGTCACTGGCGACCCCGAGCTGCAGGCCGAGGCCGCGGCGCTGCGCAGCGAGGCGGCGGCCGCCGCCGGTCGCGAGGCCGAGGCGCGCGACCTGTTCGTCGAGGCCAACCAGGTCGAGGGCACAACCCGGGTCTTTGACCCGCCAACCGGTCGCTACCTGCCCAGCTGGGCCGTCAACCGGCGCTATGGCGGCGCCGCGACATTCGAACCCATTGACGTGGGCACGACGCCCACGCGCTTCGCGTGAGAGGAGGGCGACCCATGGCGTCGTCGATCATGAAGGAACTGGCGGTCCCCGCCGCGGGATACGCCCCGGTCGTCGACCTCGGCGCGGCCTTTGAAGAGGTCGAGGTCAACAACAAGTCGGGCACCACCGACCTGGAGCTGCGCTTCGGCGATGCGACCGACGACGATCCGCCCGAGGGCGGTGACGTGCACGAGTACGTCCTGGCCGGGTCGGTGAAGATCATCGGCCGGGCCTCGAACCAGTCGATCAAGACGATCACTGCGCGCCAGGTCGAAGGCGCGGACGAGGTGGGCATCGTCGTCGTCGCCCGGCGCCAGCGCAACGCGGTGACCACGATCATCCTGCCTGGCCCGGCCGGCGCCGACGGCGCCGACGGCGCCGATGGTGCCGATGGTGCCGATGGTGCCGATGGTGCCGATGGTGCCCAGGGTCCGGCCGGCGCCGATGGCGCGGACGGGGCCGATGGCGCTCAGGGTGCCCAGGGCGACCAGGGTGTCGCCGGCAACGGCGCACTGGGCATCGCCCTGGCGTATCAGAACGTCTCGCAGAACGTCGGCGCCGGCGGCACCGCGGTGCTCATCTGCGACGTCGAGGATCTCGACGACGACGCCGACTTCTTCGGCGGCCAGTACGACCCGGTCGTTGGCACCTACACCGCGCCGTCCGATGGGGTCGTGCGTGTCTCGTGCGGGGTGATCTTCTCGACGCC
>JAGQJJ010000710.1 GCA_020430675.1 Myxococcales bacterium | reverse complement strand
CCCAGCCGAGCGAGACGTTGGCAAAGAGGCCGAGATCCTTGGCGGCGTGCGTGCGGCCGTCGGCGAGCGTGTGTCGGTTGTCGTCGAGCGAGGTCCACACATTGGGCCAGTAGCGCAGATAGGCGTTGGCGTGCAGGCCGCGCCAGATGAAAAACCGCCACGCGAGCACCGGGCCGACGCTCATCGTGGTGTAGGCGAAGGCCTCGCCGCCGGGCGCCTGCACCGCGTAGCGATGGCCCTTCAGCTCGACCCCGGCGTACAGCTCGTCGAGCAGCACGAAGCCGAGGCCGCCGCCGGTGGTCCAAGGCGAGGTGATGCCCAGGTCTTGCGCGCGCTCATCGTCGGTGAGCGCAAAGCCACCCAGCGCGCCGTAGTCGAGGTGCAGGCCGTGGGAGTACTCGATGACAAGGCGATGCCATCGGCCCTCGACGGCGACGTTGAAGCCACCGAGCAAGAGCTGGCTGAGGCCGAAGTTGACCCCGATCTGGCCGTGCGGATGGCTGCGCGCGGCGAGCTGGAAGGCATGGGAGGGCAACGCATCGGACGCCGGGCCATGGGCTTCGGCGGCCTGGGCGGGGTGGACAAGAAGCGCGAACAACAACGCAAGCAGGCGGCGCATGGCATCTCTCCGGTCAACGGTGAGCCCAGGCTAACCACCGGAGCGCGCGGCGAAAATGTCCGCCGTGGCCAATGGTTTGACCCATCTGGCCAGGGTCAGGCGTGGGCCCCCGGCGCGGTGCCGAACCAGCGGCGAAAGGCGCGCGTGAAGGCGCTGGCGTCCGAGAAGCCGAGCAGCCAGGCGACCTCGGCGACGGTGCTGCGCCCGGCGCGCAGCAGGTGGTCGGCCTCGCGCTGGCGGACCCGATCGAGCACCTCGCTGAAGCCGGTGCCCGCTTCGGCCAGTCGCCGGCGCAGGGTTCGGGGGCTCTGGCCCAGATCGCGGGCCACCTCGACCAGCGAGGGCGTGCCCGAGGGCAGGCGGTGCAGAATATGCCGCTCGACCTGCACCACCAGGCCGGGCTCGAGGGCGGCGAGCCGCGCGTCGAGCTGCTGCTCGAAGTAAGCGGCCATCGCCGGGTTGGCCTGCCGCGGCACCGCATCGAGGCCCGCGGCCGACCAGCGCAGCGCGTCGACCGCGGCGTTCCAGCGCAGCGAGCAGCCGAAGAAAGCGGCGTGGGCCGAGACATCGCGCGGCGCGGCATGCGCGAAGCTGACCTCGATGAGCGGCAGCGGGCCGAGCAGGGCGCGCGCGGTGTGTACAAACTCGGCGAGCACGCCCTCGTTGGCCGCGCGCTGCCCCAGGCCGGGCGGCCCGGGTCGCGACCAGGTCAGCCGCACCTCGCCCGCCTCGATGTCGACCTGCCAGCGCGAGGCGGGGCAATGCAATTGCTGGTAGCGCACGGCACGATCGAGGGCCGCGCGGCCGCTGGGCGCGGTGAGCAGCGCAAAGCCGACCACCGAGTAGTCTTCGGGCCGCAGGCGGGTCGCGAGGTGGATGGGCCAGCCGGGATCGTCGAGCGCGCGCACGATGTCGCCATAGACCGCCAGGTAGGCGTCGAGGTCGATGGGGTGAAGCGGATCATCGCCCGCTTCAGCCAGCCGCATCCGCGCGGCGAGCGGCGCCGGATCGACACCGCGGGCAGCGGCGACGCGCAGGGTATAGCCGGCGATCACCGCGGCGATGGTGCGAGCGGGCCTCACGCCGAGAGCGTAGCTGCAATGGCTCGCGCGTGCACTCTGCGGCAGGCCGAAAACGTGTCGATCCGGTTCAAAAAATGACCCGGGATTGTGGCCGAACTCGTCTAAAGCCGCACACCTCGCATGCGTTCGCCGCGCAGGAGAGCTTCATGAGCCGACGCCCCGCAATGTTCCGTTCCGTCCTCGTTTTTGCCGGCGCTCTGCCGCTTCTCAACGCCTGCATCGAGGCCGAATCGCCGACGCCTGCGCAGACCGACGAAGCGCAGAGCGGCTTGACCGAGACCTCGCCGGACGGCCGCTATATCGTGGGCTACGCCAACTCGAACGGACGGGCGACGGCCGCCGCCGCGGGCCAGGTGCTCTTTGAGCTGCCCAATCATGGCGCCAGCGTGATGCACCTGCCGGATCACGCGCTGAACGCCCTGCGCAACAACCCCAACATCGCCTATGTCGAGGTCGACGCGCGCCGCTATCCGATGGCCGAGACGTCGCCCTACGGCATCGGCATGGTGCAGGCCGATCAGGTGCCGGCCGCGCCCGCGGGCGGTGATGCGGGGCGCACCAAGGTCTGCATCATCGACTCGGGCCTCGCCGCGGCCCACGAGGACTTCGCCGGCCTGCCGGTGTCGGGCAGCAACAACGCCGGCAGCGGCGCCTGGAATGACGACCTGTGCGGCCACGGCACCCACGTCGCCGGCACCATCGCCGCCGTCTCGGGCAACGGCATCGGCGTCGTCGGCGTCGCGCCCCAGGCGGTGCGGCTGCACATCGTCAAGGTCTTCGGCGGCGCCGATTGCGCGTGGACGTATTCGTCGAGCCTGGTCGCCGCCCTCGACGTGTGCGAGGCCAACGGGGCCAAGGTGGTCAGCATGAGCCTCGGCGGCTCGACCAAGAGCCGCACCGAAGAGAACGCCTTCAACCAGGCCTGGAACGCCGGCTTGCTGCCGATCGCGGCCGCCGGCAACGATGGCAATACCCGCAAGAGCTACCCCGCCTCGTACGCCTCGGTCATGTCGGTGGCCGCCCTCGACGCCAACGGTGACATCGCCTCGTTCTCGCAGCAGAACGACGCGGTCGAGATCGCCGCGCCCGGCGTTGGCGTGCTGTCGACCTACCCCTACGCCAACGTGCTGACCGTGGGCGGCATGGCGCACCACGGCGAGCCGATGGAGGGCGCGGGCAGCGGCAACGTGAACGGCGCCCTGGCCGATGGCGGGCTGTGCACCGCGAGCGGCGCCTGGGCGGGCAGGATCGTGCTCTGCGCCCGCGGCGACATCAGCTTCGCCGAGAAGGTGCAGGCCGCGCAGGCCGGCGGCGCCATCGGCGCGGTCGTCTACAACAACGAGGCCGGCCCGCTCTACGCGACGATGGGCACCGCGACCACCAC
>JAGQJJ010000709.1 GCA_020430675.1 Myxococcales bacterium | reverse complement strand
CTACGTCTCGCTCGGCGTCGGCGGCGAGCTGGCCCTCGACTTCGGAACCGACCTGCGCGGTTGCAGCGTCGAGGTGATCGAGCTGGCCGGGCGTGATGTGGAAGGCTATTCGCTGTATGTCTGCCGCGGCCCGGACCCGGGGGCGGCCTGCCTCACCGGCGACGCGCTCGTCGCCGTGCCGGCTGGCGGCTCGGTCTCGGTCGACGTGCCCCGCTGAACAGTCGTCAGTTCGACTCGCGGCGTGGCGCCGGCGTCCACCGCGGGATGGCTTCGGTCCGTGTCTCCAGGAAGCGCGCCAGCCGGTGGAAGTCGCTGCCGCGCTCGATGAACCGCACCTCGGTCACCAGGGTCTCGGGGTTCACCAGCTCGCTGAACGGCACGAACGTCAGCCCCAACTGCCCGTGCACGCTGACCATATGGCCGTCGAGGCGCTCTTCCACCAACGCCCGGTACGCGCCGATGCCCAGCTGGCTGCCCAACATCACGTCGAAGGCATGCGGCTGCGAGCACCGCGACTCGTAGCCGAGCTGCACGCCGCTGATCTTCTTCTTGCGCCCGGTGCGCTCGGCGTACCGCTTCGCCGCGTGCTGCGCCATGAGCTGGGCCAGATTGACCTTGCTCAGCGACAGATGCCCGTGCTCGTCGCGGCTGACCCCGTCCACAAACGCCGCGGGCAGGTTCTCGGCCAGCCCCTCGGCGAGCACCACGGTGCCATACGGCTTCCGGTCGCGCTCTTCCCGGGTGACGATCAGGTTTGCGATCTTGTCCGCCAGCGCGTCGACGTTGAGCGCGTCGCCTTCCGGCGTCTTGATCAGCAGCCGCTCATCGAGGTCTTCAACCGCCACCACCAGGTTGGCCTCGCCGGCGATGGCCACCCCGTACGGCAGCCAGCCCGCCTTGCGGCCCATCGTCTCGATGATGAACCACGAGCTGGTCGCCCGCGCGTCGGCGCGCAGGTTGAGCAGCTCTTTGGCCATGAAGTCGACCGCGGTGAAGAACCCGAAGGTGAAGTCGATGCCACGATAATCATTGTCGATGGTCTTTGGCAGGTGCACCACGCGCACGCGCCGGGCGTCGGCGGGCAGGCGCTGTTGATAGGCGTACAGGAGGTTTGCCGTCTTGAGCGTGTCATCGCCGCCGATCGAGATGAGCGCGTCGATCTCGAGGTCGACCAGCGCGTTGTAGACGTTGCGCAGCCGCAACGTCTTCTTGGGATCGTCGAGGTCGGCCGGCCCCTCGATGCCTTTGCCCGGGTTGGTGCGCGCGGTGCCGATGCAGATGCCGCGCTCGTTGCGCAGCCCGCGCACGTCCGAGTTGTCGAAGATGCGGTAATGCACGTCGGGCAGCAGCCGATGGCTCACCGGGTGGTAGTCGACCAGGTTCGAGTAGCCGTGGAAGAAGCCGATCACTTCGCGCCCGCTCTCCAGGAAGCTGACCGCCGCCGCCGAGATGACCGCGTTGGCCGCCGGAGCGGGCCCGCCCGAGAAGATGATGCCGACGCGCTTCGGGGTGTCGTCCGAGACCATCCGCCCCCCTCCTTTGCTGCTGCGGCCCAATCTAGCTCCGACGTGACTCGTTTGCGAGTGACTTCACGTCTGCCCCTCGCGCCAGCGGCTTCGAGCGAGTATGTATGTCTGCGCACGGGGAGGTGAGTGATGAATCGGTGCACAGAAGTCGACGGCATCTGCGAGGCGCTTGAGATTCCCGGGGCGGCGATCGAGCCCCGCGGGCGCCAGGTGGTGAAGATCGAACCGGCCGCGGTGCCCTTCGATCGCAAAGGCCGGGTGGTGCTGGTCACGGCGCTGACGCCCACGCCCGCGGGCGAGGGCAAGACAACGACCGCGGTCGGCCTGGTCGATGGCTTGTCGCGCATCGGCGTTCGGGCCATCGGCGCGCTGCGCGAGCCTTCACTCGGGCCGTTGATGGGCCTCAAAGGCGGCGCCATCGGCGGCGGCGCGGCCCGCCTGGTGCCCGCCGAGCAGATCAACCTGCACTTCACCGGCGACCTGCACGCGGTGACCTCGGCGCATAACCTGCTCTCGGCGATGCTCGACAACCACCTGCATTTTGGGGGCAGCCCCAGCCTGGAGCCGGCGGCGATCACCTGGGGCCGCGTCCTCGACATGAACGACCGCGCGCTGCGCCGCATCACGCTGCGCGGCTCGAAGAAGGCGGTGCGCGAAGACCGCTTCGACATCACCGCGGCGAGCGAGGTGATGGCCGTGCTCTGCATGGCCAGCGACCCGGCCGATCTGGTCGCCCGCCTCGGCCGCATCGTGGTCGGCCTCGACGTCGAAGGCCGCCCGGTCACCGCCCGCGACCTGGGCGCCGACGGCGCGATGGCGGCGTTGCTGGTCGACGCGATGCGCCCGAACCTGGTGCGCACGCTGGAAGACAACCCGGTGCTGGTGCACGGCGGCCCGTTCGCCAACATCGCCCAGGGCACCTCGACGCTGATCGGCACCAGGCTGGCCCGTCGGCTCGCCGATGTGGTCATCACCGAGGCCGGCTTTGCCTTCGACCTGGGCGGCTTCAAGTTCCTTGACCTCAAGTGCCGCGCCGGCGGCTTTCTGCCCGCAGACATCGTGCTCGTGGTCACCGTGCGCGCGCTGCGCCATCACGGGGGCGTGGACCACGCGGCGGGGCCCGACGCGGCGGCCGTCGAGCGCGGCCTCGAAAACGTCGCCGCCCATCTCGATGCCATCGAGCGGCTTGGGCTGCCGGCGCCCCTGCTGGCGGTCAACCTGTTCGGTGACGAAGCCGACGATGAACTGAAAGTGGTGACCCGGTTCGCCGACGCGCGGGGCACGCAGGCGGTGCCCTGCGATGGCTTCGCCCGGGGCGGCGCCGGCGCCGAGGCGTTGGCCGCGGCGTTGATGGGCCGCCTTGAGGGGCGCCCCGCCGAGAGCACCTGGCGCGCGGCCTATGACTTGAAGGCATCGTTGCCGGTCAAGATCGAAGGCGTGGCCCGCACCGTCTTCGGCGCCACCGGCGTCGAGCTGACCGAGCGCGCGCAGGCCGATCTGGCGCTGATCGAGCGCATGAACCTGGGCGACCTGCCCGTCTGCCTCGCCAAGACGCACCTGTCGA
>JAGQJJ010000708.1 GCA_020430675.1 Myxococcales bacterium | reverse complement strand
GGATGGCAAAGGCGCGGCCTCGGCGGAACGGCCGAATGGCATGGCGGGCGATGGCGATGTCACCTGCCCCATCAGGGGGTTGAGCTGGTCGCTCGACGGGCGCGCGCTGGCGGCGGATTTGGGTGCGCCGGATGGCATTCCGGCCGTCCACTCGACGGCAGGCGGGGGCTTGACGGTCACGTCGCCCGGCCGCGCCTTGGCCGCCCGCGTGGGCGTGATGTGGCTCGACGCGCAGCATGACGGTGGCGACCGGGCCGCGCGCTGGCTGCCGGAGGCCGAGGTGCGCACGCAACTCGAGCTGTGGGGCGTGTGGTTCGTGGCCGCGGTAGGGGCGCACGCGGCGCATCCGGCCCTCGAACCCGGCGGCGATCTGACGACGCACGCGCGGTTGGCCGTCGAGCTGCGCTGAGGGTCCGTCACAAATTACTCGATCGACCGAGGGCGTCGATACGCGTGCGCAGGGCCAGTGCGCCCAAAGGCCGCGACGAAGTCGTACCAAGAGGTCCGGCGAGGAAGCGGCCGCGGACGTAAACGGCCCTGCGCATGCGGAGCGGCGGCCGAATCGACGAGCTATTTTTTTTGACGGACCCTTAGGGCAGGCCGGGGAAGCCCTGAATGCAGCCGGCGGTGATGGGGTTGGGGAAGCAGTTCTCGTCGGGCACGCAGACCATGCGGTCCTGGCCTTCATCCTGCCCGCAAGTGGCCACGTCGATGGTCACCCCACCCACGCTCGGCGGCGTGCAGTCCGCCTCGGCGTTGCACAGGATGGTGCAGTCGCGCTGGCCCATCCAGGTGGCGCAGACCAGGTCGCCCTCGCAGTCCGCGTCCTCTTTGCAGGGCAGCCGCGGCGGCTCGGAGGGCGTCTCTTCCATCATCGGCTCGGTGCCGCCGAAGCGACAGAAGGTCACCCCCACCAGCGAGAAGGTGTTCGAGTCGCAGTGGAAGCCATCCGGGCAGTTGCCGTCATCGCAGCTCTCGGTGCAGTAGACCGGCGGGTTGTTGCCGTCGATGATGCCCACGCAGACGTTGCCCGCGCACTCGCTGGCCTCTTCGCAGGGCCCCTGGCCGGTCGCTTTGTTGCCCCCACCGCCGCCGCCGCCGGCGCCGCTGCCGCCGCCGTCGCTGCTGCTGTCATCACCGCCGCTGTCACAGCCGATCGCCAGGACCAGCGACAACGCTGCGGCGACCCACAATGCGATGCGCATTCGCCATGCCTCCCCGTGTTGTCACGCGCCTATCGCGTGAAGATCTCTTTGCCGATGATGACCCGCTGAATCTGGCTGGTGCCCTCGTAGATCTGGAAGATCTTCGAGTCGCGCAGCAGCTTCTCCACCGGGTACTCCGTGTTGAATCCGTTGCCGCCATGCACCTGCACCGCGTCGCTGGCGACGCGATGGGCGATGTCGGCCGCGAAGCATTTGGCCATGGCCGCCATCCGCGTATTGCGGATGCCCTGATCGATGGCCCACGCCGCCTGCCAGACCAGCAGGCGCGCGGCTTCGATGTCCTTGGCCATGTCGGCGATCATGAACGAGACCGCCTGGTGCTGATAGATGGGCACGCCCATGGTCTTGCGCTCGCGGGCGTAGTTGACCGCGTGTTCGAAGGCGGCGCGGGCCAGACCCACCGCCGACGAGGCGACCATCGGGCGGGTCTTGTCGAAGGCTTTCATCGCGATCTTGAAGCCCTCGCCCTCTTCGCCCAGCCGGTTCTCGGCGGGCACCTCGACCTCTTCGAATGTGACCCCGCGGGTGTCGCTCGCCCGCTGGCCCATGTTCCATTCTTTCTTGCCCACGCTGAGGCCGGGGCTGTCGGCGTCGACGATGAAGCCGGTCATGCCGCGGTGGCCGGCGTTGGCGTCGGTCTTGGCCAGCACAAAGAACCAGTTGGCCTTGCCGGCGTTGGTGATCCACATCTTCTGGCCGTTGAGCACGTAGCGATCGCCCTTGCGAACCGCGGTGGTGCGAATGGCGGCCACGTCCGAGCCGGCGTTGGGCTCGGTGACGCCGTACGCGGCGTAGAGCGGCGCTTCGGTCATGCGCCCGAGGTACTTCTTCTTCTGGGCGGCATTGCCGGCGACGATCAGCGGCACCTCGGCCAGCGTGTTTGCTTCGATGGCCGTCGAAAAACCGGTGCAGCCCCAAGCGAGCTCTTCGCCGATGAGCTGGCCATCGAAGGTGCCAAGCCCCATGCCGCCGAACGCCTCGGGGATATGGGTGTGGATGAGGCCCAGATCCCACGCTTTGCGCAGCACCGCTTCGGGCCACTCTCCGGTGCGGTCATGCTCGGCGGCGACGGGGCGAATCTCGCGTTCGGCGAAGTCATGGGCCAACGCGCGAAGCTGCTGCTGCTCCTGGCTCAAACGAAAATCGACCATCGGGCTCTCCTCATACCTGCATGGCGCGGCGAGTCTAACACGCTCTGTTTCAGGGGGGATCGGGCTCGACGCAAACGCGCGCCAGCACTCGGTCGGGCGTGACGCGGGGCAGGCAGCGCTGCGGGGGGATGCAATCGGCGTCGGCGCAGCAGGGTTCGACGCAGACGTTGCCGATGCACCACCCGCTCTGGCAGTCCTCGTCGCCGATGCAGACCTCGCCGTCGACCGTCTCGCCGCGCGGCAGGGGCGTGCAGGCGGTGACCTTGCCGCTGATATTGCCGTTGAGGTCGAAGGCGGCGACCTGGCCGCAGCCGGTCGCGCCGGGGCAGTCGGCGTGGGTGCAGCACAGGTCGGCGCATTGGCCGGGCCAGACGCAGACGCGGCTCTGGCAGTCGAACTCGTTGCCGCACGGGTCGCCGGTCCGCCCGAAGCCGAACGGCAGCGGATCGCAGGCGAGGCGTTGGGTGCCGCCGGCAAGCAGCCATTGGCACAGCCCGCCCGCGCCGCAGTCATCGTCGACGCAGCAGGTGCCGAGGCAACGGTCGCGCTGGCCGTCGCACAGGCCGCTGCGGCAGGCGGTGCCGCGGCAGGGCTGGCCGACCGAGGCGTCAAAAGTGAAGCCGGGCGGGAAGATGCGCGAAGGCAGGCAGAGGCGCACGCCGCGGTTGTAGAGGCAGCCGAAGCCCACCGGGCAGTCGGTCTCCGCGCAGCACG
>JAGQJJ010000707.1 GCA_020430675.1 Myxococcales bacterium | reverse complement strand
TGATCGCCGGAACCGAGCAGGCGTATACGGTCTGGATAGGTAGGAAGGGGGTGGTGTGGGGGAAGAGTGTGGTTATCGGTGGGTCCATCAAAAACGCGGCCCGCGCCATGTAGCCGCTGTCTTCCATGACCCCGATGAAGGCAAACAACAGCAGAATCTGGGGCAAAAAGACGAGCACGTTGCCGACGCCGCCAATGAGCGCGTCGGCGACAAAATCGGCCAGCAGCCCCTCGGGCAGCACCGAGCGCGCGCCGTCGGCGAGCACGGCCATGCCGTCTTCGATCAGGCCGATCGCCGGATCCGACCAGGCGAAGAGCGCCTGGAAGACGGTGAACATCAGCAGCAAAAACAGCGCAAAGCCGGCGACCGGATGAAGCAGCACCGCATCGACGCGCGCCGTCCAGGTGCGCGCCTTGGCAACGCGCCCCATGAAACGCTGGGCCGCCTGATCGATCCAGGCGTAGCGGGCCGCGATCACCTCGCCATCGATGTCGCGCTGCGCCGCCCGCGCCAGTTGCAACCGCTCTAGCACATGCAGGCGCAGCTCGCCGGGCGCGTCGATCAGCTCGTCATCCTGATCGAGGCTCATCAAAGCCCAGAGCGCCAGCGCACGCTTCTGCGCCGGATCGGACGCGCCTGGCGCCGCGTCGCCCAGCACCGGCACCAACGCCGCCAGATCCGCATCGAGCGCCGGCGACGGCGTCCACACCCAGCACGCTTTGGCCGGTGGCGCCGCCAGCCGCGCTTCGATGGCCGCGACCAGCGCCTCAAGCCCGTGCCGGCGGGTGGCGATCGTCGGCACCACCGGAACGCCCAACGCCGCCGCCAACGCTCGCGGGTCGACCCGCACGCCCGCCTGCTCGGCCACATCGACCATGTTCAGCGCCACGACGAGCGGCAGACCCAGCTCCAGAAGCTGCAAGACGAGGTAGAGGTTGCGCTCCGGGTTGGTGGCGTCGACCACCACCACCACCACATCGGGCCGCGGGTTCTGATGCCGGCCGAGCACCGCGTCGATCGCGATCTGCTCCTCGGGGCTGCGCGCTACCAGACTGTAAGTGCCCGGCACGTCCAGCACATCGACCGGGGCGCCGCCGGGCAGGGTGAGCGGGCCCACCGTGCGATCGACCGTAATGCCGGGGTAGTTGCCCACCCGTGCGTTGGCGCCGGTCAGGCGGTTGAAGAGCGTCGTCTTGCCGGTATTGGGGTTGCCGACCAGCGCGACCAGGCGCTGGCGCCGGCCCGCGGGCTGCCCGGTGGATTCGACCATCGCCGGATCAGGCGACGGCGGAGGCGTGGAGGAACGCCGCGCCCGGCGCTTCGATCACCTCGACCATGATCTCGGCGGCGTCACGCCGACGGATCGAGACGCTGCCCCCGCGCACGACAAACTCCATCGGATCGCCCAACGGCGCGATCTTGCGCAGCGTGATCGGCGTGCCCGGCACAAAGCCCAGCTCCATCAAGCGGCGCCGAAAACTGCGCGCGCCGCCGATTGTCACGAGCACGGCCGTTCGATCGCGCTTCAACTCGGCGAGGGTCATCGACGCTCCGGGGAGATTCACCGGCACACTGAAGCACAAATGAAAACGAAAGTCAATTCAAACGAGCGTCGGGGAATGTGCACCGCCGGCGCGGCGATTGGTACCGGCAGACGACCGCGCGAAGATTGTTCCATCGTCGGCGATCCCGCTATCGTTGGGCCGTGGCAAGGAGCCGGCGATGATTCGACGCCCGCGTGGCATGACCCTGATCGAGACGATGGTGGTGGTGACCATCGCCGCTTTGTTGATCACGGTCCTGCTGGTCTTCCTCATCCCCAACGACGACCGGCGCTGCCGCCTCGAAGCGGAGCGGCTCGCGGCCTTTCTGACGCAGGCGTCCGCCGAGTCGGTCATGCGCGATGCGCCAACGCGGGTGGTCTTCGAGTTCGGCGAGAACACCGGGCGGCTCGACGCCGCGAAGGTGGGCGCGGCGATCACCAGCGAGCTTTGGGAGCGGGCCGAAAAGACCCCGATTCACGAGATTGAAAAACCGGTTCGGCTCGACACGGTCGACACCGCGGCCATGCCTGGGTTGACCAGCGGCACAGGCTACGTCGTCTTCAAAGGCGAGCGTACCGAGGGCGCGGTGGTGGTGCTCGCGCTCGAAGAGATCGCCTATTCGGTCATCGTGCCGCCCGCGGGCGCGGAGATTCGCGTCGAACGCGGTCGGGCGACCCGCCCGACCGGCGGCACCTTCGAGCGCGCGCCGTTGCCCGATTTGAGCGCGGCAAACCGAGACAAGGACAAGCTGGTCGAGTCGTTGCCGGGCACGGGCCTTCTGACCGGCGGCTCAGGCCTGCCGAGCATTCCGCCGGCCGTGCCGCGCCCGAACCCGCCGGCGGCCAATAACGACCGGCCGGCGCGGGATCCGGCCCCGGCGAACAACAACAACGATGTCAGCAACGATCCGCCGGTGCCGAAGACGCCCAACCCGTCAACGCCGGTGCCCAGCGACCCGCCGAAGCAGCCCGAGCCGCCGCCCGAGGCCACGCCCGAGCCGCAGCCGGAAGAGCCGAACAACCAGGTGCCGAACATCACCAACCGCCCCTGCGCCACCGATCTGGACTGCAACCGGTGGGGCCATTGCTCGGGCACCTATTGCGTCGCCGAGCCCACCGGCCCCGGCCGCGCGCTGCGGGTGCGCAATATTCGCAACCCGGCTTCGATCATCGACGCCACCATCGCGTCGGTGATCAACCAGGCCATCGCGGACGGCGCCCTCAACTTCGTGGTGCCGCTTGCCGACGCCCAGCTCTATCTGGTGCAGGCCGAGCGCGACGAGAACGACATGCGCCCGGTGAACGCCGCGGGCCAGAACTACCTGGTCAACGGCCAACCGTTGACGCTGCCGGTCTACAGCAACTCCGACCAGCCGAGCTATCCGATCGAGGCGTCGACCGAAGACGACCAGCTCGAATGCGACCTGTCGCGGACGTGCACGGGCCGCTATGGCCTCTCGTCCGAGCAACGCTACGTCGAGCTGTTCATCCCTTCAGCCAACTACGACCCCTCGGCGCCGACCTGTCAGTTTCAGCGCCTTCAGGTGGGCCTGA
>JAGQJJ010000070.1 GCA_020430675.1 Myxococcales bacterium | reverse complement strand
GGCCCTGCACCGAGCTGTTCTACGACCTGGGCCCCGAGGCGGGCACCGGGCCGCAGGACTACATGGGCGGCGAAGGCGACCGCTACATGGAGTTCTGGAACAACGTGTTCATGGAGTCGCAGCGCTTCGATGACGGCTCCATCGAGCCGCTGGCCATGCAGTCGGTGGACACCGGCATGGGCATGGAGCGCATCACCATGATCCTGCAGGGGCAGGTCACCGCCTATGGCACCGACCTGTTCCAGCCCATCATCAAGCGGGTGATGGCCGAGGCCGGCGCCAACTGGAACGATCCCAAGCAGCGGGTGGATCTGCAGGTCATCGCCGATCACCTGCGCTCGCTGACGTTTGTGCTCAGCGAGGGTGGGCAGTTCAGCAACGAGGGCCGTGGCTACGTGCTGCGGCGCATCCTGCGGCGGGCGGTGCGCCACGGGCGGCGCCTGGGCTTCGAGGGGCCGTTCTTGTGGCAGCTGGCGCCGACGGTGGCCGAGCTGTTCCGCGGCGTCTATGAGCTGCCGCCGCATATCGTGTCGAACACCTGCGAGACGCTGCGCGAAGAAGAGGGGCGGTTCTTCCGCACCATCGACCGTGGAATGGCGCGCATTCACGCCATCTTCAGCGCCAAGAAGGACGCCGAGCGCACCATCACCGGGCAGGAGGCTTTCGAGCTGTACGACACGTATGGCTTTCCGGTCGACTTGACGGCCATCGAGGCGGAAGAGAACGGGTTTTCGGTCGACACCGCGGGCTTCCAGACCGAGATGACCGCGCAGCGCGAGCGCTCGCGGCTGGCGGCGAAGTTCTACGAGGACGACGGCGGCGAGTGGACGGTGCTGACCGACGGCGGCGGGCGCGGCTTCGCGGGTTATGGCCTCGAGCGGCTTGAGACCTGGATCATGCGCTGGCGGCAACGCGACGACCGCGTCGAGCTGGTGCTCGATCGCACGCCCTTCTACGCCGAGAGCGGTGGCGAGATCGCCGACCACGGCCGCATTGAGGGCCCGGGTTTTGCCATCGCCATCGATGACGTGCAGAAGATCAACGGCATCGTGCATCACCTGGGTCGCGTGATCTCGGGTGAGATCGCGGTCGACCGTGATACGCCGGTGACGGCGGTGGTCGACGTCGTGCGGCGGCAACAGAAGACGATTCACCACACCGCGACGCACCTGCTGCACGCGGCGCTCAAGCACCTGGTCGGCGCGCATGTCGAGCAGAAAGGCTCGGTGGTTGAACCCGATCGCCTGCGCTTCGACTTCAGCCATCACAAGGCGCTGTCGGGCGAGGAGATCGAGGCGCTCGAAGACTGGGTCAACGCCCATATCCGCCAGAACGAGCAGGTGCAGATCACCGAAGACGTGCCCATCGACGAGGCCAAGGCCCAGGGCGTGGTGGCGTTGTTCGGCGAGAAGTACGGCGATTTCGTGCGCACCGTGCGCGCGGGCAGCGACTCGTTCGAACTGTGCGGCGGCAACCATGTGCGGCGCACCGGCGACATCGGCCACCTGACCGTGACCAGCGAGAGCGCCGTTGCGGCGGGCGTGCGGCGCATCGAAGCGGTGGTCGGCCACGCGGCCGACGCCTTGTGGCGTCACCAGCGCGGCCTGCTGCGCGAGACGTCGGGCGCGCTCAAGACCGATTTCGAGCGTCTGCCGCAGCGCGTCGATCAGCTGCTCGATGAGGTCAAGTCGCTGAAGAAGGCGCTCGACAAGGCCCGCCGGGGCGGCGCCGGGGTCGACGCCGACGCGCTGATCGCCGCCGCGCAGACGGTGGGCGGCGTGGCGGTCGTCTCGGGCGTGATCGACGCCGACGCCCGCGAGACGCTGGCCGCGCTGGTCGACAAGGTGCGCGACCTGCGCCCCGACGCGGTGGTGGTGCTGGCGGCCGACCTCGACGGCAAGGCCGCGGTGATCGCCGCCATCGGTCCGAAGCTCAAGGGCGACAAGCGGTTGCACGCCGGGCGCATCGTGCAGGCGGTGACCGCGAAGCTCGGCGGCAAGGGCGGCGGACGGCCTGATTTTGCGCAAGGCGGCGGCGCGCCCGAGGGGCTCGGCGAGGCCATCGGCGCGGTGCCGGCGGTGGTCGCCGAGTTGATGGGCTGATCGTCAACCGCCGGCAAACGCTGGCAGCCGCGGCAGCTCGGCCACGCTCGCCAAGACCACATCGGCCAGTCGGCCGAGCGTTTCGGCGTCGCCGGTGCCGCTGAGCACGCCGATGATCAGGCCAGCGCCGGCGGCGTGCGCCATCTCGAGGTCATGCACGTTGTCGCCGACCACGGCGATCTGCGCGGGCGGCAGGCCGGTGGCGGCACAGAACCCGAGCACCATGCCCGGGCCGGGTTTGATGCCATGGCCGGTGTCATAGCCACACACAAACGCAAAGCGGGCGTGCAGTCCCAGGTGGCGCAGCACCTCATGGGTCGCGGCTTCCGAGTCGCTGGTCGCCACGCCCAACGCGCAGCCGCGGGTCGCCAGGTGTGACAGCGTCGCTTCGAGCCCCTCGATCGGCACCGCGCAGCGCGGCCCGTCGCGGCGGAAGGCCTCGTCGATGCGCACCACCAGGCCGTCGAAGTCGGTCTCGCCCAGCAGCGGCGCCCAGACCTCGGCGATCTCGACCGTGGTGCCCACCGCGAGCGGCGTCGCTGGCGCCGTGCGATTTGTCGTCGGATCAAATCCGCCCGCGGCAAAGAGCGCCGCGGTCAACGCCGCGTCGCCGCCGGTCAGGCCGCGCACCACGTTGTGGATGACCGGCGACCAGCTCCGGTGGAAGTCGATCAACGTGCCGTCCTTGTCGAACAGCACTCCGCGAATCGACCCGTGGGCCGCGCGCATTTTTTGCCTCCCCATGCGTGAAACCCCGCACGTCTGCGGGGCATCGCTCGAACGCTAACACGCCCTCGATACGAGAGGAAAAGCTCATGCAGTATCGTTCGCTGGGTCGGGCCGGCACCCAGGTCTCATCGCTCTGCCTCGGCGCGATGACCTTCGGCGAGCCCGATGCCAACTCCTTCATGCACAACGTGGCCGCCACCGAAGAGACGAGCTACGAGATGATGGACCGGGCCCTCGAGGCCGGCATCAACTTCATCGACACCGCCGACGTCTACGGCAACGACGGCCTCAGCGAGCGGGTCATCGGTCGCTGGTTCACCGCGCGCAAGAACCGTCGCGATGTGGTGCTCGCCACCAAGTGCCGCTTCCGCATGTACAACGGCCCGCTTGGCACCGGCGCCAGCCGCCGGCGCATCGTCGAGGCCTGCGACGCCAGCCTCAGGCGCCTGCAGACCGACTACATCGACCTCTTCCAGATCCACATGCAGGACGCCGCCGTCGGCGACGAAGAGGTTCTGCGCGCGCTGGATGATCTGACCCGCCAGGGTAAAATTCTGTATTCGGGATGCAGCAATTACGCGGCCTACCGACTGGTGCGCGCCGATTGGGTGGCCGACAAGCGCAACCTGCTGAGCTTCGCGACGCTCCAGGCGCAATACAGCCTGATCGAGCGCAGCCTTGAGCGCGAGCATATCCCCTACATGCAGCAGAGCGGCATGGGCCTGCTGCCGTGGTCGCCGCTGGGCCGCGGGCTGCTGTCGGGCAAGTACCACCGCGACCAGCCGCCGCCTCCTGGCAGCCGGCTCGCGGTCTGGCAGGAGCGCCTCGCCGGCCCCTCGACCGACCGTCATTGGCGCATCGTCGACGCCGTGCGCGCCGCGGCCAAGGAGCTGGAGGCCTCGCCGGCGCAGGTCGCGCTCGCCTGGCTGCTGACGCGGCCGGTGGTGACGTCGATCATCATCGGCGTGCGCACGCCGGCGCAGCTCGAAGACAATCTCAAGGCCGCGGCGCTCAAGCTGCCCGCCGAGCTGGTCAAGCAGCTCGACGACGCCAGCGCCTTCGATCCGGGCTACCCTTACGAATTCATGGGCCGGGTTGACGGTCGCTGGTAGTTACCGTTTCGTGGCGATGGTACCTCCAGGTTACGTTTTGGAACCGCGAGCGCTTCGCGATCGCCAATAAATCCGCACTCCAGACGCAGCTTTAAAGTCGGCATCGCCTATGCAGAGCCTCCGGCGCGTCGCGCCAGAGGAGGAGGCCATGGACCGACGAATCGGACTGCTCATCGCCATCGGGCTCGCGCTCGCGGGCTGTTGGGACAAAAGCTCGTTCAACGAGCGACCCCAAATTCCCGATCAAGCCAAGGGCAAGGCGTATCGCGACCTGCAAGCGCGCCTGAACGGCGAGCCGGCCCCCGCCTCGGCGGCCGCGACCGCCGCGCCCGCCAACACCGTGCCCGGACCGCCGCCCGACGAGAAGCTCCGCTTCGTCGAGGTCACCCCCGAGGCCATCGCGCGCGGCAAAGAGTCATTTGCCATGTGCAGCGGCTGCCACGGCCTCACCGCCGAGGGTCGCGTCGGCATCGCGCCCCGCCTCGCCAGCGCCAGCTTCCTGGCCGCGGCGAGCGATCGCATGCTGTTCGACACCATCAGCCGCGGTCGCGAGGGCACGACGATGACCCCGTGGGGGCCCGCGCTCGGCGACGCCAAGATCCGCGAGGTCATCGCCTACCTGCGCAGCCTGGCCCCGAGCGAGCCGGCGGCGCTTGACAACCACCCCCTCGGGGGCGATGCCATCGCCGGGCAGGGCACCTTTCAGCACATCTGTGCGACGTGTCATGGCCGCAGCGGCGCCGGTTACCAGGAGTCGGGCAGCGGCACCGGCATCGGGCGCCGCGCCTTCCTGTCGACCGTCACCGATGGCTACCTGCGTTATGTCATCAAGCATGGCAAGAGCCAGACCGCGATGCGGCCCTTTGCCGAGGGCGCCAAGACCGCGGTCGCCAACCTGAGCAGCGATGAGATCGAGAACGTGATCGCCTATTTGCGGCACAAGGCGTGGTAAGGAGACCTGTCATGCGTCCAGACAACAAGCGGCTCCCCATCTTTGGTCAGAAGGACGAAGAGGTCCGCGCCACGCCGCCTGAACAGCCAGCGGCGACCGGCTTCAACCGACGGATCTTCCTGCAGGGCGCGCTCGCGACCGGCGCGGCCGCAACCGTCGCCTGCAGCCGCGGCACGCCCAAGCATAAGGGCGCAGAGACCGCTGCCGAGGCGGTGGCCCACGGCGACGTGCCCGCCTCGGGCGGCGAAGACGCGCTCTCGCCGCCCGAGCGCGAGGTGCCCAACAACATCCTCGCCCAGTGCCCGTACTGCGGCGTGGGCTGTGGCACGCTCATCCAGACCGAGAAGGGCAAGATCGTCGGCATGGTGCCCGACCGCGATCACCCGACCAACAAGGGCCTCCAGTGCATCAAGGGGCTCACCTCAAACGAGGCGATCTACGTCGACCGCCTCACCAAGCCCTTGATCCGCAAGGACATGACCGACCATCTCACCGGCCATGTCAGCCAGACCAAAGGCCGCTTCGACGCCGAGCTGTTCCGCGAGGCCACCTGGGAAGAGGCCGAGCTGCTCGTCGCCGACCAGATCGCCGGCATCGTCAAGAAGTTCGGTGGCAACTCGGTGGGTCTCTATGGCTCGGGTCAGTTGCCGGTCGAAGGCCAGTGGCTGGAAAACCTGTTCATGAAAGGCGTGCTCGGCTCGAACACCATCGAAGCCAACGCCCGCATGTGCATGACCTCGGCGGTCACCGGCTACTTCAAGTCGCTCGGCAGCGATACCCCGCCGACCTCGTATGAAGACATCGAGCTGAGCGACATGGTGACCCATTGGGGTCATAACGCGCGCGGCGCCCACCCGATCGTGTTCTGGCGCATCGCCGACCACAAGGCGCGTACTGGCATCCCCACGCTGGTCGTCGACCCGCGCCGCACCGGCACCGTGCAGGGCTATGAAGAGGTGAGCAAGGCGGGCAACGCCTATCACTTCTCGACCATCAACGGGGACATCGCCATCCACAACGCCATCGCGCACGTACTGCTGACCGCGCACCCCGAGGCGGTGGCGATGGACTTCCTGCAGAAGCACACCACCGGGTGGGAGGCCTACATCGAGGCCTGCAAGACGCGCTATTCGCCCGAGCAGGTCGAGCACATCACGATGATCGACCCGAAGTACCTGCGCGAAGTGGCGGCAAAATGGGCCGAGGCGTCGATCAAGGGTCGCGAGCGCGGCACCGGCGGGGTGCTCTCGTTCTGGGGCATCGGCTACAACCAGCACTTGCACGGCCAGAACAACACCGTCAGCCTCATCAACCTGATGGCGCTGTCGGGCAATATCGGTCGGCCGGGCTGCGGGCCGTTTTCGATGACTGGCCAGCCCAACGCGATGGGCGAGCGCCTCACCGGTGGCCTGACCGGGCGCCTGCCGTTCAACCAGGGCCTCGACAACAAGGTCTGGCGCGATCACATCGCCGAGCAGTGGCGCATCCCCGTTGAGCGTCTCGAAGCGGTCGCCAGCGCGGCCAACCCGGGTTATGCCATCGGCATGATGGAGCGCGCGCTCAAGGACGAAGTGCGGGCGATGTTCCTCATCTATGCCACGCATATCGACCTGCCCGACCAGCACCAGCTCGTGCGCCCGGCGTTGAGCAAGACCTTCAACGTGGTGCAGGAGATCTACCGCCACGCGCCCAACAACCTGTACGCCGATGTCATCCTGCCCGCGGCGACCTGGGGCGAATGGGTCGGTGGCACCTATATCCAGTCGGAGCGGCGGTTCTATGTCACCGATGGCACCGCCAATCCCATCCCGGGCACGCGGCCGGACATCGACATGGTCATCGACAAGGGCCGCATGATCGCCGACCGGCTCGGGCTCGATGGCAAGAAGATCTTCCCGTACCAGCGCAAGGCAAACGGCTTCTACGACCCCGAAGAGATCTTCCGCGACATCGTGAAGGCTTCGAAGGGATCGGACGCCGACCTGACCGGCATGCTGGAGGTCGAGGCCCGTGATGGCACCGGCCTCTACGATCAGATCCGGCAGCACCGCGGCATCCAGTGGCCGGCGCCGACGTATGAGATCGCCAAGAAGGGTGGCACGCCGCGGCGGTACATGAGCCAGGAGAACTGGGAGGGCCGGCCGTACGGCGAGTTCCGTACGCCCGATGGCAAGCTGCACATCCACCTGTGCGAGCAGAACTATGAGGGGCGCGAAGAGATCACCCGCGATCTCATGCGCCTCGGCGCCGAAGAGGGCTTCTATGCCATCGACAACCTGCCGCTCTTGACCAAGGCCCGCGACAACGGCCTCACGCCCGAGCTGCCCGACGCCGACTTCCGCGGCAAGGCCTGGGGCGAAGTGCCGAAGGACAAGTACCCGTACTGGCTGGGGTTGGGCGTGGTCTACGAGCACTTCCATACCGCCAAGACCAGCCACTCTGGCACGACTCGGCGCCTCGTGCCCCAGATGTACATCGAGATGCACCCCGACGACGCCAAGGCGCTGGGCGTGGCCGATGGCGATTGGGTCAAGGTCATCACCCGGCGCGGCCACTTCGAGGCGCGAGCGTCGATCGGCCTCGACTCCAAGGTCAAGCCGGCGCGCAATACCGTGCCCGAGGGGTATATGTTCAGCCCGTGGAACCTGTCGGTGGCCGACTCGGCCGATCCCAAGGACAACCGCTGGCTGGTCAATGGCGTGAGCCATCGGGCTTTCGATCCGGTGAGCGGCCAGGTCGACTTCAAGAAGCTGGCCGCGCGCATCGAGAAGCTTCACGCTTGATCCCATGAGCACCCTGCGTCCCACCCGCCGGGCGGCGCTCGGCTCGGCCCTCGCTTCGGCGATGGCGCTCGGCGGCTGGTTCGCGGGGCGAAAGCAGGCGCGCGCCGCCCGTCGTTTGGCGCTGCGCCCGCCCGGCGCGCTGCCCGAAGGCGCGTTTGAAGACGCCTGCGCGCGCTGTTTCAAATGCGCCGCGGCGTGTCCCAATCAATGCATCAACTTCTACGACCTGCGCGACGGCTTGCGCCGGGCGTTCACCCCGTATGTGCAGCCGCGCGAGCAGGGCTGCACGCTCTGCGGCGAATGCGCCAAGGCCTGCCCGACCGGGGCGCTGAAGCCCTTTGAAGTCAGCCGTGAAGGCTGGGTGGCCGGGGTCAAGATGGGCACGGCGCGGGTCGATGAGTCGCAGTGCTACAGCTTTCACGGCCGCACCTGCGGCGCCTGCTACCGCGCCTGCCCGCTGGCCGGCGAAGCCTTGCGCATCGGGGTCTTCGAGACGCCGCACGTCGACCCGGCGTATTGCGTGGGCTGCGGGCTCTGCGAGCAGGCCTGCCTGCACATCCCGCAAGCCATCCGGGTCATCCCGCCGGCCGAGGCGCTGGCATGAGTGGCATCGCCCGCCGCGGCCCGAGGGTGATCCGCGGGCGCGTTCAGCAGGTGCTGCGCCGGCTTTGCCAGCTCGGCGTGCTGGCGTTCATCGTCTGGAGCGCCTTGACCGTCTTCTGGCGCAATTACAAGGTGGCGCACAACCACCCGCGCCTGGTCGGGCTCATGGAAGGCGATGTCTGGGCGACGCTCTACTCGGCCAACGAATGGCTGCTCGGGCTGACCGGCGATTCCTACCGGGCCAGCCTGGACACGCTCGGCCTGCCCTGGGCGGCTTCGCTCTTTGGCATTGGCACCGCCGATCCCATCCTGGTTCTCTCCCATCTGCTGCGCACGCAAGAGGCCACGCCGGGGCTGCTGTTGGCGCTCCTGGTGCCCTTGGGGCTGGCCGCCGGCTTTGGCAAGGTCTTCTGCAGCCATCTCTGCCCGATGCGGCTGGCTTTTGAGTTCGGCCAATGGGTGCGCGGGGGGCTCTTGTACCTTGGCATCCCCGTCTTCTACCTGCGCGCCCCGGCGCGCCTGGGCGGCTATGTGCTGCTCGGTGGCCTCATCGCGGCGGCCTTCGCGGGCAGCGCCATCTGGCTTTTTGTCTTGCCATACGCGGGGTTGGCGGCGGGCATCTTTCTGGCCATCACCGGCGGCGCGGCCACGGCGCTGCTGGTCTCGGCCTTTCTGCTCTGGTCGGTCGATGTGCTGCTCGCACCCGGCCAGTTCTGCCATGCGGTCTGTCCCACCGGCTGGCTGCTGGAGCAGGTGGGTCGCCTCAAGCGCTGGCGGCTTCGGAAGGCCGAGACGCCCGCTTGCCCCACCGGCTGCGTGGCCTGCATTCGCGCCTGCCCCTATCGGTTGTCGCCGAAGGATTTGACCCACTTGCCCGCTTGCGACAACTGCGGCCGCTGCGTGCCCGCCTGCCCCGATGGCAAGCTCGCGCGCCGATTTGCGCTGCTGCCCCTGCTGCTCATCGCCTGCCTGCCGGCGCCGGCCGAGGCCCATCACAACAAGGGCCTGCCGCATTATGGCTACTTCGAGAATTACCCGCAGGTGCCGACCGAAGAGAACGTGATGGTCGACGGCCGCTGGGAGTTCGGGGCCACGCTGTTCAATTTTCAGGGCCTCGATCGCCGCACGGCCGACACGCCAAACGATGTGAAGATCTATACGTATGTTTATGATCTCAAAGCAGAAAAGCACTACGACGGCCCGCTGACCTTCGAGGTGCGGCTGGGCGGCGATGTCATCACGCGCTTCGAGCGCGCGGCGCCCGACGAAGAGAAGATCTATGTCTCGCGTGAGACGCTGCCCGAGGGCGGCGACTACGAGTTGTGGGTCTTTGTGCCCACCGAGCAAGGCCCGAAGCCGATGGCGGTGGCATTCAGCATCGAGCTGGCCGACGAGATCAACTGGACGCTGATCACGCTGCTCGCCGCGCCGGTGGTGCTGCTCTTTGGCCTGGCGCTGCTCGGGCGCACCAAACGAGGTCGCGCCCGGGTGGCCAAGATGCGGGCCGCGGCCGAGAAGGCGGCGCCGGCGTTGCTGTTGGCGTTGTTCGCCGCGCCGACCCGCGCCCTGGCCCAGCCCCGCCTGGGCGCCGATTGCACCAACCCCGACAGCCTCGCCGCCGAGCTCTTCGACGCCCAGGGCCGGGCGACGATGATCATGGATGGCATGCCGCCGCTGATGTTTGTCGCGGGCATGGTCGCGATCATCGTGCTGTCATTTGTGGTCATCGAACGCTTCGGCGCGCGGCCGGTGCCGACGTGGCGGCGCAACCTGATCAAGAACCGCAAGCTGTATGTCTTCCTGCGCGGGCGCTGGTTTCCGGCGGTGCCGCAGCTGCTCATGGTCGTGGCGCTTGGCGCGCTGGTCTATGTCGGCCTCGCGGGCAGCCGCGTGCGCAATGTGACCCCGGTCGCGGTGTGGACGATCTGGTGGGCGGGGCTCATCGTGGTGGTCGCCGCGGTGGGACCGCTGTTCTGCACCGTGTGCCCGTGGGATGGCCTCGCCAACTTGATGAGCCGGCTGCGCGCCTTCGTGCGGGTCGAGCCGATCTCGCTCGGCCTGCGCGTGCCCGAGCGCTTCCGCACCGTCTACCCGGCCATCGCGCTGTTTGCCTTGCTGAGCTGGGCCGAGTTGGGGCTCGACACCACCATCGACCCTCGGCAGACGGCCTATCTCGGGCTGGGCATGGCGGCGCTGGCGCTTTGCGGTGCCTTCCTGTTCGATGCCAAGGCATTTTGCACCCATGCCTGTCCGGTGGGTCGCATCAGCGGGCTCTATTCCAACTTCAGCCCCTTCGAGCTTCGCCCACGCAACCCGCGCGCCTGCACGAGCTGCGTCACCGAAGACTGCCTGCATGGCAACGAGCGCGGCTACCCGTGCCCGACTGGCATCTCGCTGAAGACCGTCACCGACTCGACGCAATGCACGCTGTGCACCGAGTGCATCAAGAGCTGCCCGCGGTACAACGTGGCCTTCAACCTGCGCCCGTTTGGCGCCGATTTGCACAAGCTCGACAAAGCGCCGCTCGATCATGCCTGGCTGGCGGTGGTGCTGTTGGCGTTGACGCTGTTCCACGGCCTCTCGATGACCACCGCCTGGGAGAACCCGGTGCCCGGCCAGCAGAGCCTGCTCAAGTGGATGACGGTCACCCTCGGCACGCCGCATGTCTTCAACTTCACCGTCGCGATGATCGCGG
>JAGQJJ010000706.1 GCA_020430675.1 Myxococcales bacterium | reverse complement strand
TGGCTCGCTCAGCGGCCTGCTGCCCCGACCCAGCGGCGGCCTCGGCAGTGTCGACGCCGGCTGGACGGCCATGGCCGGCGACAAGCCGAACACCGGCAGCCTCCCGGCGGTCGGCGGTCTGGGCAAGCCCCTTGGCGGCCTCGGCGGCCTGGGCAAGCCCCTCGGCGGCCTCGGCAAGCCCCTCGGCGGCCTGGGCAAGCCCCTCGGCGGCAAGCCCGAGGACGAGAAGGATGATGCCGAGGAGTAATCCCGGCGCCAAGCGGCCGGCGCGCGCATGAGCGACGCCGACCACGACCCGCCGGCCTGGCCGGCGCCCGCCGCGCAATCCACCCGCATTCAGGCCCAGGCCGAGCACCTCGCCGCCCGCTTCGCGCGCTGGCAGGGCGGCGACGCGCTGCCCGTGCCGTTTCATGGCGACGTCGCGTTGGTGCCCGAACGCCCGCCGCTCGAACGTATCGACCCCGATCCCGAGCATCTGACGCGCCTCAAGGCGACAACCGCGCGCGAGGTCGATCGGCCGCCGGCGATCAACAAGGCGCTGACCCGGGTGGTGCCGCAGTTCTTCCTGCGCAACACCGATCGCGTCGAGCGCTACGCCAGCACGCGCCATCTCGAATTCACCGGGCGCGAGCTGATCAACCTCGACTTCCTCGACGATGTGGAAGCGGCGCGAAGATGCCACTTCGATCGCTTCGACCTGCGCTTCGAATCAAGCAGTCTCTTGGTTGCGATGCTCCTGGCGGAGAGAAACGTCGTCATGGTAGAGACCCGCTGGCACGAGGTCTTCGGGCGGCCGAATCCGGTCGAATGAAGCCTCTCGGGCCAGGCTCACCGCTTCTTCCGCCCGCGGGCGGCTGACTTCCCCCCCGAAAAGCTGCCGCCCGAACGGCGCGCTCGTGGGAGAGCGCGGGAGCCGAAACGAAGAATTTTCGACGAGCCGGCCCATGCGGGCTCGCCAATGAGATGACCCGGTCGGGCCAATGCCCGGCCGCTGATGCGGGCCGCGGGCCCGCACACAGACCGGCCCCGTCCGAAGACGCCCGCGCAGCGCGAGGCGCCGGGCGTGTGCGCCGGCTGCGGAGCAAGTCGAGTATGAGCAAGCGCATGTTGGTCAACGCCGCCCACGCCGGTGAGGTCCGGGTGGCGATGGTCGTCGAAGGCATCCTCGAAGACCTCAACGTTGCCGTCGCGGGCAATGAGCTGATCAAAGGCAACATCTACAAAGGCCGCGTGGTCAGCGTTGAATCGGGCCTGCAGGCGGCTTTTGTCGACTATGGGGCCGAGCGCAACGGCTTCATCACCTTCAATGACATCCATCGCCGCTACTGGAACAAGCAGGCCCGCGCCGAAGACGGCCGCCCGCGCATTCAGGATGCCATCCGCCCCGGCGCCGAGCTGCTGGTGCAGGTGCACAAAGAAGAGATCGGCAACAAGGGCGCCGCGCTGACGACCGACATCACGCTGCCCGGCCGCTACCTGGTGCTGATGCCCTTCTCGGGCAGCGGCGGGGTCAGCCGCAAGATCAGCGATGAAGACACGCGCAAGAAGCTCAAGGCCCTGATCGCCAAGCTCGACCCGCCCGATGAGATGGGCATCATCGTGCGCACCGCCGGGCAGGAGCGCAGCAAGACCGAGCTGCAGAAGGACTACCAGGAGCTGATCCGCATCTGGGGCCATACCCAGGCGCGCGCCTCGCAGCTCCGCGAGCCGGGGCTGGTCTATCGCGAGCCCGATGTGGTCATCCGCTCGGTGCGCGACTACTTCACCGACGACGTGGACGAGGTCGTGGTCGATGACGCCGAGGTCGAGCAGCGCCTGCGCGACTTCTTCGACCGCCACATGCCCGACGCGGTCGATCGCATCAAGCGCTACACCGGCAAGATGCCCATCCTCAGCAACTACGGCCTCGCGCGGCAGCTGGAGTACATCAGCAGCCACAAGGTGCCGCTCGACAGCGGCGGCAGCATCGTGCTGCACCCGGCCGAGGCGCTGACCGCGGTCGACGTGAACTCGGGCAAGTCGAAGGGCCAGGACAGCCAGGAGCTGATGGCCTACGAGACCAACCTGGAGGCCGCCGAAGCCATCGCACGCCAGCTTCGCCTGCGCGATGTGGGCGGGCTGATCGTCATCGACTTCATCGACATGAACGACGGCAAGCACCGCCGCAATGTCGAGCGCGCGCTCAAGAAGGCGATGAAGCAGGACAAGGCCCGGGTCGAGATCGGCCATATCTCGAAGTTCGGGCTGTTGGAGATGTCGCGCCAGCGCATCAAAGCGCGGCTCTTGTCGAGCACGCATATCACCTGCCCGGTCTGCACCGGCTCGGGCTATGTGATGACGACGGAGTTCGAGGCGCTGGCCATGCTGCGGCGCGTGCAGGAGCTGGCGGTCAGCGCGCCGGTGGGGGCGCGGGTGCGAGGCAAGCTGCCGACCAAGGTCGCGCTGCACCTTCTCAATGAGCACCGCGCAGTGCTCGCTGGGCTCGAAGAAGAGTTCAGCGTGCAGATCGAGATCATGCCTGAAGCGGAGGCGCTCGCCGGGCGCGATGCCTTCGAGGTGATTCATCCGAGCGCCACCCCGACCGAGGGCCGGGGCAAGGAGCGCGACGAGCGGCGCGACCGGGGCCGCGACCGGGGCCGCGAGCGCGGGCGGGATCGGGATCGCGACCGCGATCGGGACCGCGACCGCCGCAAGCCGGCGCCGCGACCGACCCGTCCGACGGCGCCGATCGACGACGATGATGTGCCGTTCGAGCCGCCGAAGGTGATCGGCTTTGTCTCACCCGCGCAGCTCGCCACCGCCGATCTGGGCCCCGAGGACGAAGAGGCGGCCGAAGCGGCTGACGAGTCGGTGGAGATGGCGGCCGAGCCGGCCGAGTCGGCCGAAGTTGCCGAGGTCGCCGAGAACGACGAGGCCGAAGACGCGGCGGAAGAGACGGAAGCGGACGCCCGCGAGGGCGATGGCCGCCGACGTCGCCGCCGCCGCCGTCGCCGCGGGCGGGACGAGCGTCGGCCCGAGACCGCCGCGGCGGCCGAACCGCCCGCGGCGGCGGAGCGCGCCGAGGAAGAAGACGAAGGCGAAGCGGTCTCGGCCGAGGCC
>JAGQJJ010000705.1 GCA_020430675.1 Myxococcales bacterium | reverse complement strand
CATCTTGCCGAGGCCGGTCACGCCGTTGGAGATCCGGCCGCCGGCCGAGACGCAGTTGAAGTTGACGCCGCGGGGGCAGTTGGCGATGACGCCGGCGCCCTGGGACAGGATCTCCTCGACCCAGTGGCCAGCGCCCGCGTCCATGACGGCGGAGACGGCGGCGAGCGAGGGGTGGTTGCGGTTGGCGAAGATGTAGGTCACCGCGTCGTTGCACGCCTTGCTCGTCGCGCCCTTGAACGCATCGAAGGCGGTCTTGAACGTGGCCGTCTGGGCGGGGGCGCGGTACATCTTGCTCTTGAGGTCATCGACGCCGGTCTTGCAGGTGGCGACGTTCTGCCGCAGCGTGTCGAGCCCGGGCAGCGGCACGGCCGCGGTCAGCTTGCGCAGGCCGTCGACGCCAGCGGCGATCCGGTCGCCGCCCTTGATGCAGTCGAACTGGTTTGAGTGCTTCTGGGGGCAGTAGCCGATGACGCCACGGCCCTGGCTGAGGATCTCCTCGACCCAGTGGCCCGCGCTGGCGTCGAGGACGGCGGCGGGGGCGGCGAGCGAGGGGTGGGTGCGGTTGGCGATGATGTAGCTCACGGCGTCGTTGCACGCCTTGCTGCCGGCGCCGTCGAACGCGTCGAAGGCGGCCTTGAACGCGGTCGGCTGGGCGGGGTAGCGGTACAGATTGGCGTGCAGGCTGTCGGCGCCGGTCCGGCAGACGTCGACGTTCTTCTGCAACGTGGCGAGCGCGTCGGCCGGCAGCGGCTCGGCGCTGGCGGCGAAGGGCAGCAGGGCGATCGAGCAGAGGACGGTCAGGATGCGGACGGGGTTCATGGCGGTCTCCTTCACGGATGGATCCGGGCGTCGGCCCGGTGGCTCGGGTTTGTGGCGTCTTGCGTCTGCAAGCTTTGTGGTTCGCCACAGCGAATGTGTGACGCCATGGATAGCGCCACCGACCGACGGCGGGCCATGAACCGGGATGAACCGAGATGAACCGCGGTTGATCGCGGTTCACGGCGAGCGACTCGGGCGCTCCGGTCGCCTGATCGGTGGTGGCGTGTGCGCCAGCGCCCTCGGCCCGAGTTGGCGCGACCCTCGTTGCGCAACCCCGATTCTCTGTGTGGCGCCCATCCCATGGACGGCAAGCGTTCGAGCGAAGCGCTGCTTCGGCCCCGCCGGACCTCGGATCAGCCCTTGCCGCCGCGGTCGGTGCGGAAGCGCGCCTTGACCTTGGCGCCCTTGCGCTGCAACGCCGGCCGCAGGGCGCGGCTCAGCCAGGGCATCAGGTAGCCCGCGGTCGCGAGCTTGCCGCTCATCGCCGGCATGGCGATCTCGGGCACGCCGGTCATCGCCGCGTGCACGATGGCCTCGGCGACCTCTTCGGCGGTGCTCATCGGCTGCGAGAAGACGATGTCTTCGACCGAGTCGAGCTCTTCCATGATGAAGCCGGTGTCGATCGGGCCCGGCGAGACGACCGAGACGCTGATGTCGGTCTCGCGCAGCTCCTCGGCCATGGCAAAGGTGAAGGCGCGCAGGCCGAACTTGGTGGCGGAATAGGTCGCCGCGTTGGGCAGCGGGGTCATGCCGGCGAGCGAGGCCACATTGATGATGGCGCCGCCGCCGGCCGCTTCGAGGTAGGGCAGCACCGCGCGGCTGAGGAACAGCGGCGCGGCGAGGTTGACGTCGACCATGCGGCCCACGTCGCGCGCGCTCAGCGTGCGCACCGGGCCGCGGGCGTGCAGGCCGGCGTTGTTGATCAGCGCGTCGATGCGCCCGAAGCGCTCGGCGACCTCGGCCAGCATGCGCTCGCAGCCGTCGCGATCGCTGACGTCGAGCGCGTGCACGCTGACCTTCGTGCGCGGCAAAAGCTCGGCCTCAATGGCCTTCAGCGCTTCTTTGCCGCGCGCGATCAGCGCCAGCGTGGCGCCGCGCTGGGCAAACGCGCGGGCGGTCGCCGCGCCGACGCCGGCCGAAGCGCCGGTAATGATGACGACACGGTCATTGAATCGAGAGAGCGCCATGCTGCAATCACTCCGGGGGTGGGCTCGGCAGGCGATGCCGGGCGAAGAAGTCGAACAGCGCGTCGACCGCGCGGAAGTCCTGGCTGACCTTGCCGATCATCGCCTGCGGCAGATACTGGTTGCCGCCCGGCCATGAGTGGCCGCCGCCTTCGACCTTGTAGAGCACGACCTCGCTGCCCTCGGCGCACGGGCCGTGCCGCTCGATGACCGTGAAGGTGCCGTCCTTGGGGTCGATGTCGGGCACCTTCGAGATCTGCGGGTTGCCGACGCAGTGGTCATGGCCGGCCCACCACGCGATGCTGTCGGCGGTTGAGAGGATGGCGCCCCGCGCCTGCCCGAAGACCTTCACCTGGCCGCCATCGTAGGGCACGAGCGGGTCGCCGGTGCCGTTCATGTACAGGATGGGCACCGGCCGCCGCGGTGTGCGATCGGCCCAGACGGCGGCGAGATTGGCGGTCACCGCCGCCGCCGCGGCCACCCGGTCGCCGCGGTCGATGGCATAGCGCTGCGTCATGAATCCGCCGTTTGAGATGCCGGTGAAGTAGACGCGCTGACGGTCGATGCCCAGATCGGCGTGCAATTTGTCGATCAGGTGCGTCAAAAAGCCGACGTCGTCCACGTTGGCCCGCCGCTTGTCGCGCGCGCTCTGCAAGGGGCGGCCGTCGTTCCAGCCCTTCTCGACGCCCTCGGGGAAGACCACCACCAGCCCCCGCTTCTCGGCCTCGGTGGTGAACTGGCGGCGGGTCATGTCATCGAAGCCCGCGCCCGAGCCGCCCCCGCCGTGCAGGGCGATGACCAGCGGCGCGGCGGTGGCCTTGCTGTGCCCCGGTGGCAGGTAGACGTGATAGGTGCGCTCGCGGCCCTGATACGAAAGGTGCTGCGTCGACAGCGCCGGGTTGCTGCCGCCGCAGCCGGCCGCCAGCAACAGAGCAAAGCATGCGGCCAGGCCAAAGATGCGCATCGGCGCCCTCCTCGCGTCAGGTGCCCATCGTCGACCCGCGCGCGGCGCGAAACAAGGAATCGGAAGGAAAAAGTCGCGCGACCGAAGGCCGGGACCGCGTCCGAATCGCCGGCCTGGCACCGGACGATTCCGAACCCCCATCG
>JAGQJJ010000704.1 GCA_020430675.1 Myxococcales bacterium | reverse complement strand
GCGGCGAGGTCATGCGCGCGACGCTCAGGCGCTTTTCGCCCGAGTTGACGCGGCCGACATACTCTTCGATGCGCTTGGGCGGGGTGCCGGCGGCGGCGACGACGGTGGGGGAGGGGATCAGGACGGGCATGGGCGACCTCCGGGCGATGGGGGCACTGTGCCCAACGGGTCGCGCCGGTGCAAGCGGCCCTTGACGCGCGCGGCCGGCGCGTTATCCTGCCGCGCCACCCCGACGGCGAGGAGCCCTTGCAGCCCACCGAACGGTCCGAAGAAGCCCCCGCGCCGCGCTGGTCGCCCACGTTGGCCGCGGGTCTTTTTGTGCGCGGCATGGCCATGGGCGCCGCCGACGTGGTGCCTGGCGTCAGCGGCGGCACGATCGCTTTCATCACCGGCATCTACGAGGCGTTCATCGGCGCGCTGCGCTCGTTGAGCCCCGCGTTTTTGGGCCTGCTCGTGCGCGGCCGGGTGCGCGAGAGCGTCGCCGCGGTGCGCGCCTTTCACTGGCCGGTGCTGTTGCCGGTCGGGCTGGGCATCGCGGTGTCGGTGGTGGCTTTCAGCCGAGTCATCACCGGCCAGATGGATGACAACCCGGGCGCCACGTTTGCCTTCTTCTTCGGGCTCATCCTCGCCTCGGCCTGGATTCCGCTGGCCCGGGTGCAGCAACGCGCGGTGGGGCAGCTGATTGCCGGGCTGCTCTGCGCGGTCGGCGCGTGGTTTTTTGTGGGTCTGCAGCCGGCGGGCATCGAGGTTGAGGTCGCCCGCCGCGACGCGGACGCGACCGTGGTGTTCTACGCCGGAAAGCTGCGAGCGCCCGCGGACTTGAACTCGATTCAGGCCGCCTGGCAGGCCGAGGCGCCCAAGGCGGCGCTGGTGCTCTTTGATGAGAAGGATGTCATCGGTCGCCACCACCTGACCCTGCCCGCCGGCGCCAAGGCGCTGGGCGATGAGGCCGCGCTGCGCAGCTGGCTGGAGACGAAGCCGGCGATGATCGTGCTCGGCGAGCGCCGGGCGCCGCTGTGGTGGATCTTCATCTGTGGGGTGATCGCCATCTCGGCGATGATCCTGCCCGGCCTGAGCGGCTCGTTCCTGCTCTTGTTCCTCGGGCAATACCACGCGGTCTTCACCGCGCTGCACCAATGCATTGGCCATGTGCTCAGCGCGCTCGGGCGGCCGATGAACCCGGTCGCCGCGCTGACGGCGCATGCCTGGATCGATGACTTCGTCTTCTTCGGGGTCTTTGCCCTCGGTCTGCTCGTCGGCCTCACCGCATTCAGCCGCGTGGTCGGCTGGCTGTTCTTGCGGGCCCATGACCTGACGATGGTGGCGCTGACCGGGCTGATGGTCGGCGCGCTGCGGTTGCCCGGCGAGAAGGTGCTGGCCGCGACCGACAGCGGCGCGGGGTGGACGGCGCCGATCATCGCCGCGGTCATCGGCGCGGCATTGGTGCTGGCCCTCGAAGCGGTCGACGTGCGGCGTCGGCGCGCGCACGGGTGAACGGTCTGCGCCGCGCCGCGCTTGCGCTCGCCCTGCTCTTGACCGGGTGTGCGAGCGCCATGTTCCCGGTGGGTGAGCGCCGCGAAGCCATCTTCACGGTGCCCACCGATGATGGCTGGACGCTGGCGTTGCATCACTTCCCGCCCGCGGCGGGGGTGGCGCCGAAGCCCATCCCGGTCATCTTGTGCCATGGCATCATGAGCAACAAGTACACCTGGGATCTGACCGACCGCCTCAGCTTCGCCGCGTGGTTGGCCCGCCGCGGTTACGATGTCTATGCCCTCGACCTGCGCGGCGGCGGTGAATCGCTCAAGCCGGGCTGGCTTGACCCGCAGAGTTATACCTATACCTTCGATGACTATGTGCTGCACGATCTGCCTGCGGCCATCGAATGGGTGCGGGGCCGCACCGGCGCGCCGCAGGTGCATTGGATCGGGCATAGCATGGGCGGCATGGTCATGTATGGCTACATGGAGCGCGTCGGCCAGTCGGCCCTGCGCTCGGTGGCGGTGGTGGGATCGCCGCCGCTGCTGCCGACCCATGTGCCGATCATGACCGAGTCGATGGATCTGTTTCCGCTGGTGGAGTTCTTCTTCGACCGGCTGCCGACCGGCGATCTGACCACGCTCGCCGCGCCCTGGTCGGGCCGCCCGCTGCTGGCGCCGCTCAATATCTTGTGGAATTACGATAATTTGGAGGGTGACGCGGCGCGCCAGCTCGCGGCCCATGGCACGGCGAACCTGTCGGCGCGGGTGGTCCGCCAGCTCATCGACTCGGCGAAGGCCGGCGCGCTGCGCTCGGCCGATGGCACCTGGGACTACACCGCCGAGTTGACGCGCGTGACCCTGCCGATTCTGTTTGTCGCCGGCAGCCTCGACCATCTGGGCGCACCGGGCGTGCTGATGCAAGGCTTCGCCCGGGTGGCATCGACCGACAAACACTTCGAGGTGATGGGCCGCGCCAATGGCTATCGCGCCGACTACGGGCATCTTGACCTGACCATCGGTCGGCATGCGCCCGAAGAAGTCTATCCGCTCCTGCTCGACTGGCTGCAGGCCCATGATCGCTAGCCGCCTCGGCCTGTGCTGCGCCCTGCTGCTCATCGGCTGTGGCGCCGCGCCCACCCGATCGGCGCCGCCGGTCATCGAGGTGGCCGGCGTGCCCGTCGTGCAGAACACGCCCGAAGAGGCGCCGCGCGGCACGGTGCTGCTGGTCTCGGGCCTGGGCACCGGGCCGATGGTCTGGGATCTGCCCGGCTACGGCGGCCTGGGTCCGGCGCTGGCCCGCCAAGGCCTTGTGACCCTGGCGCTCGATCTGGCGGGCCGCGACACGATCGAAGCCCAGGTCGAAGCCATCGCCGCCGTCGCGGCCGCGAGCGCAAAGCCGGTGCATGCCATCGGCCTTGATCTTGGGGGCACGGCGCTCCTGAAGGCCGTGCTCGCCGGCGCGCCGTTCGACAGCGTCGTTGCCATCGGCGCGCCGGTCAGCAGCGGCGGCCTCAATCGGTCGCAGCGAATGCTGGTCGCCGCCCCCGGCGCGCCGACGTGGCGCGATGCCAGCCGCCGCAAGCTTCATGGCACGTCGCTGGCACGTCTGTTGATGACTTCCGGGCTGCCTGC
>JAGQJJ010000703.1 GCA_020430675.1 Myxococcales bacterium | reverse complement strand
GCTCGCGGCGGTGATGGCGCGGGCGCGGCCGACGCCGCCGTGGTCGAGCGCAAGCCGCTCGTAGTCGCGGGCGGTGATGACCCGCCCCGAGGCCCGCAGCGCCGCCGGCCCGCGCAGCAGGGCGCCGTCGAGCGTCTCTTGCGGACGCCAGCCGGTCGCGTGGGTCAGGTTCTCGGCGCGCAGGCCGGGTGGTCCGCCGACGATGCGCGTCAGCAGGCCCGGCCGCAGGTTGCCGTCTTCGGCCGCGCCCAGGCGATACCACGCGCGGATCTCGCGCCCTTCGGCGGGCAGGGCCCCCGGCGAAGGGCCGCCATCGGCGCCGGCCGGCGGGAAGAGGACGCGGCCCTCGATCCGATCGGCCACGAAGACGCGCTCGGTCGGCGCGCGCTCGCTGGTATGGGTGGCGACCTCGGTCCACAGCGCAAAGAGGCGGCCGTCGAAGGACCGCACGTCGAGGCCCGGCGACACCTCATCGGGCGTCGCTTCGACCCCGATCTGCAAGCTGGGCAGGTCGGCCAGATCGGCGGCGATCGGCGCCCGCGGCAACGCCAGCGTCAGCCCCGAGCGGCCGGTGCCATGGCCGATCAGCTCGCCTTCGTACAGTGGCCCCTGCACCGCGCGCACGGTGACGTTGCGCTGGCCGGGGCCAAACTCGGCGATCTCGACCGTGTCGAACTCGGGGCCGTCGCCGCTGCCGCCGGGGCGCAGCCGAAGGCCCCGCGGCACTCGCAGCGCAGCGCGCGTATCGGCCGAGCGCAAAAGCTGCACCCGCACCGTCGCCGGATGGGGCGGGCGCAGGTTCACGCCGTTGAGGCGAAGGAACTCGACATAGGCCCGCTCGGGCAGCCGATTGAGGCGATAGAGCAGCGTCTCGGTGAGGTACGCGAACGTCTCGACCAGCGTGACGCCGGGATCGCTCGGCGAAAGGTCCGTCCACTCCGGGCAACGCTCGCGAATGCAGCGGCGCGCGTCGTCGACGAGCTGATCGAAGGTGCGATCGTCGAGATCGGGTGCTTTGAGGCTCATCCGCTCACCCCCTCGTCGATGTAATACGGGTAGACCAATCGCTCGCTGCGACGGCTGGCGACGATGCGGTACTCGAGCACGATGTCGAGGCAGCCTTCGCGGTCCGACACCGCATCGACGGCGAGCAGCTCGATGCGGGGCTCGAAGCGGGTCAACGCCTGGCGCACGGCGTGCGCGGCGAGGCCGGCGGTGGTGGCGTCGTTGGGCGCAAAGGCCAGGTGGCTGAGATCGCAGCCATAATCGGGCCGCATCACCCGCTCGCCGGGGCGCGTCGAGAGCAGGAGCAGGATGGCCTGGCGCACCGCTTCATCGCGCTCGGCCATCTCGACCTGGCCGGTCGCGGTGGTGCCCAGGCCCGCCGGGCGCGGCCCGCGTGGGTCGAGGTCGGGGTGCACAAAGCGCCAGGCGCGGTCGTGGGTCTTCATCGGTCCACCCCCACGCGCTGCTGGCCCGGGTCGCGCACCGTGTACTTGCAGGCGCCCGGCGGGGTGCCATCGGTGTAGCCCCAGGCGGCGTCGGTCATCACCGCGCGCCCGTCGATGCGAATCCAGGGCGAGTAGCCCTCTTCGATCACCAGCGTCGTCTTGCAGGGTTTAGCCTGCGTCACGTTCGGGCAGTCATCGACCGGGCGGCCCTCGGGGTCGGGCGCGGTCAGCACCGGTTCGCCCTCGATGCGCACGAACGACTGCTGCGCCGTCAGCTCGACGCGCGCCTGATGCGGGCAGCGGACCACCGCGTTGAGGGTCACGAAACGCATCACAGCCTCTCGAAGTCCACCTGGTTGGCGCGAATGACGATTCGGTCGCCCTCCAGGACCAGCGTGCCCGCGGTGTGCAGGTGGGCGCCCTCACGGTCGAACATCAGCGCGTCGTCGCTGGCGTGCGCGAGGCGCAGCCGGGCCTGCTGGTCATCGGAGACGAGGCGATGCCCCGTGCCGCTGAAGAAGCCGGTGCGCCGGGTGCGGCCGTCGGCGATGCCGGCGTCGGGCAGGGCGCCGACGTCGAACAGGCCGCCGAGCACCAGGCCGCGGCCGGGCTGGCCCTCGTCGAAGACCACCAGCACGCGGTCGCCGATGTCGGGCGTGGTCACCAGACCCTTGCGCGGGCCGGCGCCGGGCGCGACGACGGGCAGCCAGCCGGTCTCGGCGTCGGCGAAGGTGGGCAGGCGCACGCGCACCCGGCCCTGGCCGTCGGGATCGGCGACGTCGGTGACCAGACCCGGGGTCAGCTCGGTGGCTTTTTGCGACCGCGGGCGTGGCGGTCGCGCGGTGCTGAATTCGGTGCGGTAGCCCGACTCGCCGTCGATGACATGGGTCACGGCGGTCAGCGCATAGGTGCCATCAAACTCGGCGTCCAGGCCGCGCAGCTGGATGCAGCGACCGGGCATCAGGTTCAGGTTGCCGGCGGCCGTGCCTTCGAGCGTCACCGCGTTCGCCCGCCGATGCGCGCCTTCGGCCTCGGCCAGCGCGGTCAGCTCGTCGGCGCTGCCGATGGCCTGGTTGCGCAGCGCGAAGGGCGCGTCGTCGAGCCAGGGCTCGGGCGCGCCACTGGCCTTGCCCAGCTCGGTCGTGGCGCCGGCGGCATGCCACCCCTGGGCGGTGATGCGCGCGTGCACCTGGCTGGCATTGGCCGTGGCCTTCAGCGCGTACAGTGTCTCGCTCAGGCTCAGCTCGATGGGTGGGTCGAAGCCATCGATGGCATAGCCATACAGGGTGCCATCGATGATGCCAAAACCCTGGCCGGCGCGGTCGGCCAGACGCCACAGCCGCGTCAGGTCGTCTTCGCGGGCCCGCACCAGGTCGACATGGCTGGGCCCCTCGCCATGCAGGCAGACGGGCAGGGCCAGCGCCGCGGCGGCGTCGCGCAGCGCGCTGCCAAACCCCGAGCGCGGCGTTGTGCCGCTGGTCTGTTGGCGTCGCAGCGCGTGCAGCGCGTCGAAGGCCCGCACGCGCACGGTGCGACCCCGGTCGGGCTGCCAGGCATGCTCGACGGCGGTCACCACGCCCACAAAGAGCGGGCGCCGGTCACCCTCGACGCGCACCGAGATCGGCATGCCCACGCCCCGGCGGCCCACCGGCCGCTCGACCGGGGCTTC
>JAGQJJ010000702.1 GCA_020430675.1 Myxococcales bacterium | reverse complement strand
TACTGGTTGCGCTCGGCGACGATCTGCTGCTGGCTCTTCCATTCGACCATCTTCCAGGGGCCGTTTGAGACGATGTTCTCGGGGCGGGCCCATTTGTCACCGAACTTCTCGATCACATGCCGCGGCACCGGCGCGTAGGTATAGAAGGCGGCGAGCTGCAGGAAGTAGGGCGTGGGCGCGACGAGCTTCACCTCAAGGGTGAAGTCATCGACCGCCTTGACCCCGACCTTGTCGCGAAGCGCGGCGCGGGCGGGGCCTTCGGGGCTCTGGTTGTACTCGCGGGCGCCTTCGAGCACCCACAAGATGGCGGCGTAGCGCGAGGCGGTCGCCGGATCGAGCACGCGCTTCCAGCTCCACTCGAAGTCATGCGCGGTGACCGGCTTGCCATCGGACCACTTGGCGTTCTGCCGCAGCTTGAAGGTCCAGGTGCGGCCGTCGGCCGAGACCTCGTAGCTCTCGGCGACCCCGGGCATCCACTCCTTATGGGTCGGCCCGTACTGGTAGAGGCCCTCGAAGGTGTCCTGCGTGACGATGCCGCCTTCAGACTCGCTGCACAGGCCCGGGTCGAGGTACTCGGGTTCGCCCAGGCTGCGCCGGAAGATGCGCGGGTTGCGCTCCTTGCGCGCCGAGGGGTCGACCGTCGCCGACTTTGCCGCCTTGACGGCCGCTGGGGTCTTGGCCGCGTCGCCTTCGGCCGGCTTGCGGCTGCAAGCGGCCAGCAGCACGCAGGCGCACAGGGGCAGCACGGTGCGCAGAGTCATGGTGTCTCCTCGGGGGCCGCTCTCATGGCGCCGCCTCGGGGCGGGTCTTGCGCATGTAGCGGATGGGGTGCTCGTCGGTCGGGTGCGGCGCGAAGCCCTGCACGGCGGGGTTGAGCAGGTAGGCGCGGGCGTACGAATAGATGGGCAGCACCGGCCCGCGCTGGAGCAGGATCGACTCGGCCCGGGTCAAAAGCGCGCTGCGGGCGCGCGGGTCGCCCTCGTGGCGCGCCTTCTCCAGCAGCCCTTCGAATTCTTTGTCGGCCCAGCCGGTGTTGTTGTTGCCGTTGCCCTCGGTCCACATGCCCAGGAACGTCATCGGATCGAGGTAATCGCCGATCCAGCCCGACCGGCTGACGTCGTAGTCCAGCGCTTCCTGGCTCTTGAGGTAGACCTTCCACTCCTGGTTGACCAGGTCGACCTTCAACCCCAGGTGCCGCCGCCACATCTGCTGGATCATCTCAGCGATGCGTTTGTGGTTTTCCTGTGTGTTGTAGAGCAGTTGCAGCCGCGGCAGTGAGGCGGCATCGGGGTAGCCCGCCTCGGCGAGCAGCCGGCGCCCGGCTTCGGGATCGAAGCCCACGCCGCCCTCGCCGGGGGTATAGCCGGGCATGGGCGGCACGTAGGTCTCTGACACGCTGATGCCCATCTTGATGACCTTGACGATCGCCTCGCGGTCGACCGCGTACGACAGCGCCCGCCGCACGCGGGCGTCGGACAGGAACCGATGGGTCACATTGAGCCGATAGAAATAGATGCCGAGGTAAGGATCCTCGCGGTAATCGGCGCGCAACGAGAGCGTGTTGATCTGGATGGCCGGCAGGTCGAGCGAGCCGGTCCAGTCGAGCTTGCCGCCCTCATACACGTTGACCATGGTCGTGTTCTCTTGCACGACCAGCGCGCTGAACCGCCGGATGCCGAGCTTGTCGGCGTCGGGGTAATGCGGGTTGACCTTGGCCTTGAGGTGCTGGTTCGGCGACCACTCGTCGAGCACGTAGGGCCCGTTGGTGACGATGTTTTCCGGGCGCGTCCAGCGATCGCCGTGGGCCTCGACCGTGGCCCGATGCACCGGGCGGTAGGTGTAGAACGCGGCCAGCTCCAGGAAATAGGGCGCCACGTATTCCAGCTTCACCTCAAGCGTGAGGGGGTCGATCACCTTCACCCCGACGGCGTCGGGATCGCGCAGCCGGCCCTCGTAGTAGTCCTCGGCGCCGCGAATGGTGAAGAGCATGTCGGCGTAGGGGCTGCCGTTGCTCTTGTCGAGCACACGCAGCCACGAGTAGCGGAAGTCTTCCGCGGTGACCGGGTCGCCGTTGCTCCAGCGGCCATCGGGGCGCAGGTGGAAGGTATAGGTCAGGCCGTCGGCGCTGACCTCCCAATTGACGGCCGCGCCGGGCTGCATGTCGCCGACCCCGAGCGGGTATTCGGTGAGCCCCTCGAACAGGTTGGTGACGATCTTGCTCTCGTTGACGCCGCGCGCTTTGCCCGGATCGATCGTCTCGGGCTCGCCGCCGATGACAAAAACGAACTCGTCAGGTGCGGTGAGGAACTTCGTGCGCCGCCCGCCGCCGGTCGGGTCGGCGCCGCCGGTCGCCACGGCGGTGGTCGCGAGAGGTGCGCGGCGCTCGCCAGACGGCACGCGATCCGGTCCGCAGGCCACGGCCACGGCCGAGAGCGCGACGAAGGCGAAGATGCGGTGCGTCAAGAACCTCTCGCTGAATACACGACGACGACCCGGCGAACCGCAGCGCGCCGGAGATCGGGTCGTACCCCAGCGCACCGTCAACGTCAAGGCCGGCACCCGCCGCGCCGGTGCTGCGCGGGTTGCCCGGGCCGGGTGATTCTGCTAACTGTGCCGCCTCTTTGCATCGCTGCGGGATTGCCCCATGCGCGTTCTGAGCCTGGCCCTGCTCGCCCTCCTCGCCGTTGGTTGCGGCGCCGAGATCGGCGATGAGTGCAATTCAAACGCCGACTGCGGGCAGCGTCGCTTCTGCGACCGCGCCAGCCGCGGCGGCTATTGCACCATCACCCCGTGCACGCCCAATAGCTGCCCTGAGAACTCGGTATGCGTCGAGTTCGAGAACGAAGAGACCTATTGCATGGCCCTTTGCGACACGAGCGACGACTGCCGCACCGGGTACACCTGCGACCAAGAGACCGGCGCCGCGCCGTATTGCCGGCAGACGCGATGAACCGCCTGCTGCTGGTCGTGGCGGTCTTCGGCGCGGCCTGCGGGCGCAACCCGGGGCCGACAAACCCGCCGCCGGCAGTGCTCGACGCGACGCCCGACGCCGCGCCCGCTCGGCCCTGCGCCGCCGACGTCGACTGCACCACGCCGTGGATGCCCACCTTCGACGGCTGCGGCC
>JAGQJJ010000701.1 GCA_020430675.1 Myxococcales bacterium | reverse complement strand
TCGCCTTGCGCGCCACCAGCCGCATCTCGATCCAGGCGTTGTCTTCGTCGTAGAAGGCCTGATGGGCGAAGGCTTCGGGCTCGAAGTCGCCGCCGTACCGCGCGTTGAGGCCGTAGAGCGCGCGGCGGTTGAAGGCGGCGGTCAGCCCGCGGGCGTCGTTGTAGGCCGCTTCGAGTCGCGCCTTGGGCTTGACGAGGTCGACGCCGATCAGCAGCGCGTCGCCCGGCGCGGTGCCGCTGGCGAGCGTCTCGAAGAAGCGGTGCTGCTCGGCGGGGTACAGGTTGCCGATGGTGCCGCCGAAGAAGATGGTCAGCCGCTCGCCGCCTGGGCCCAGCCGGTCGAGGTCGCGGGTGAAGTCGCCGACGATGCCGTCAAAGCAAAACGCTGGGTAGTCGGCGGCGAGGCGCTCGACCGAAGCGTTGAGGAACGATGCGTTGACGTCGAACATCGTGCAGGTCGCGCCGGGCCGCGGCGGGCGCCAGGCGTCGAGCAGCAAACGAATCTTGCGCCCGGCGCCGCTGCCCAGCTCGACGAGGCGTTGCGGGCGCGCGGCGTCAAGCATGGCCGGGGCGTGGCGTTCGAGCAGGCCGATCTCGGTCCGCGTCTGGTAGTACTCGGGCAGCGCGGTGATCTGCTCGAACAGGGCGCTGCCGTGGTCATCGTAGAAGAAGGCGGGCGGAATTTCGGGCAAGGGCCGGCTCAGCATGGCGCGCAGCCGCGCGCTGGCTTCGTCGACGACCGGGGCGCCCCTGGAAGCAGAACTCATCATGGCGCCTCGCGATCTAGCCCAGCCCGACCCGATCGGCAACCCACAATCCGGTGACACGCGCGTGCGCCGGGCACCGAAGTGGCGTATCGTGGCGGGCCATGAGCGATGATGAAGTCTCCGGTTCGCGCTTCGGGCGCCTCGCCCGCCTTGGCTGGCTGTCGCGCCGCGCGGTGCCGCTGGCGTTCAGCCGCATGCGCGAGCTGGCGGGCAAGGCCGAAGACGTGGTGCTCGACGCCAAGACGGCCGCCCGGCACGCGCTCGCCGCCGAAGAGATCTTCTCGGCCCTCGGCGACATGAAGGGCGTCGCGCTCAAGCTCGGGCAGATGCTCTCGTACATGGACGGCGTGCTGCCCGAGCAGTATCGGCCGGTCTACCAGAAGGCGCTCTCGAAGCTGCAGACCGCGGCGCCGCCGATGGATTGGGCGGCGGTCGAGCCGGTGCTGGTCGCCGAGTTGGGCGGGCCGGTCGCCGACATCTTCGCCGAGTTTGCGCCCGAGCCGTTTGCCGCCGCGTCGATCGGCCAGGTGCATCGTGCGCGGTTGCTGACGGGCGAAGACGTGGCGGTCAAGGTGCAATACCCGGGCGTGGCCAACGCGATGCGCGCCGATCTGGAGAACGTGGGCACCTTCGAGTGGCTGCTGCGCCCGCTGGTGGGTCTGAGCGACTTCGGCGGCGACAAACGCTATGTGCGCGCGGTGATCGACGAACTGCGGGCGCGCCTGCTCGAAGAGCTGGATTACCGGCGCGAAGCCGAGATGCAGATGCGCTTCGCCGAGTGTTTCGCCGGCGATCCCGAACTGCGCGTGCCAAAGGTGTTTCCGCACGCGTCGAGCGATCGGGTGCTGACCACCGGCTTCATCGAGGGGCGCTCGCTGGCCGAGGTGTGCGAGACGGCGAGTCAGGAAGACCGCGATCGGTATGGCCAGGCGCTGGTGCGCGGTCTGGTGACCAGCTTCCATACGCTCAGCCTGTTCAACGCCGACCCGCATCCCGGCAATTACCTCTTCCCGGCCGATGGCTCGGTGGTGCTGCTCGACTTCGGCTGCGTGAAGATCATCCCCCCCGAGATGCTGGCCGACATCGAGGGTTACCAGCGCACGGCGATCGTGGCGACGCGCACCGACGCCGAGGCCGATTGGGATGCCTTCGATCAGGCGATCGTCCGGGCGTTGAAGCTGGATCCCGACAACCGGCCGGTCTATCGCGTGTATCGCGAATTCATCCTGTACATCTTGCGGCCGATCCTGCGCGACGAGCCCTTCGCCTTCGACCTGGAGTACACCCGCGAGTCGGTCGACCGGGTGATGGCGGCCAAGCAGGAGCTCCTGTTCTCGAAGGGCATCATTCCGCGCATGCCCAAGCTGCCGCCGCTGCCGGTCGACTACACCATGCTCAACCGACTGCAGTTCGGCTTCTTCTCGGTGCTCAGCCACCTGCGCGCCCGGGTGAACTGGCACGCCGAGTTGCCGGCGCATATCCGCGCCTGAGGATGTTGAATCGCCTTCTCGGGCTGTTGCACGAAGCCTTCCATCGGCCCGGTCCGCTCCAGCGGCGCGTCGAGGGCGTGGTCTATCTGCTCATCGCCGCGTCGGTGGTGCTGGTGCTGCTCGACGTGCTGCGCGGCCACGACGATCCGCTGGTGCAGGCGCTTGAACCGGTCGATCGCGTGCTGCTCTGGGCGTTTGGCGCCGAGCTCTTGGCGCGGGTGATCAGCTATCGCCCGCCGGCCCTCGACTTCTATGCGCCGCGCTTCATCAACATGGCGCGCTTTCACCTGCTCGGCCGGCTCCGGTACCTGTTGCAGCCGCTGGTGATGGTCGACCTGATCACCGTGCTGGCCCTGGTGCCCGCGCTGCGTGGCCTGCGCGCGGTGCGGTTGCTGCGCTTGCTGCGCGCGGCGCGGCTGTTTCGTTATAGCGACCCGTTCGAGGGTCTGGCGCGGGCCTTCGCCGACAACCGGCTGCTGTATTACTTCGGGTTCTCGCTGGTCGGCGGCGCGACGGTGCTCGGCGGGGTGACCATCTATCTGGTCGAGAGCGCTGAGAACGCCAATATCCGCAACCTGGGCGACGGGCTCTGGTGGGCGCTGGTGACCCTGACCACGGTGGGCTTCGGCGACATCGCGCCGGTCAGCGGCATGGGCCGGGTGATCGGCGGCTTGCTGATGGTGACCGGCATGGTCACGCTCGGCCTCTTCGCCGGCATCGTCGGCCATACCCTGCCCCGGGCCATCTTCGGCATCCGCGAGGAGCAGATTCGAATGAGCGGCTACCTCAACCACCTGATCGTCGTCGGCTACGAGCCCGGGGCGCGCATGTTCCTCGACGCGCTGCTCGAAGAGCGCGACGCCGAAGACCCG
>JAGQJJ010000700.1 GCA_020430675.1 Myxococcales bacterium | reverse complement strand
CGATGTCTTCGGCCTGATCCGCGGCGCGCTGCCGCGGCTGGGCAAGCTGGCCCTCTTGCACGATCCGCGCGCGTTTGCGTGGCGCGGGCGGCCGCTGCCCGAGGTGGGTCAGCGGCCGCCGTCGCGTTTGGAGCGGGTGCGCCAGGCCGCGGCGCGGCTGGGCATCGAGCTGATGGAGGTGTCGATCGCCGCGCCGGGGGAAGCCTATGCGGCGGCGCGCAAGGCGCTGACCAGCGCGGACGCGCTGTTCATCTCGGTCGACGCGGTGGTCGTGCTGGGCTCGACCGGCGCGCTACGCGCGGCGATGGAGGCGCGCAAGCCGGCGTTTGGGGGGCTGGAGAGCCTCGTGCGCCAGGGGGCCCTGGGCGCGGTCGTGCCGTCGCCCGCGCGCCTGGGTACGGTGGGGGCGCGCGTGGCCCACGCGGCGCTGCTCGGCGCCTCGCTCGCGGCGACGGTGGCCCCCGAGGCCTCGGAGATCGCCATCAACCAGCGCGCCGCCGACGTGCTGGGCGTACGCCTGCCGGCGCGATTGCTCGAGCGCGCGGTCCGCGTGTACGAGGCCATCGAGGAACCGTCGTCGGCCAACGCCTGATGCCCGTCGGGGCTTGCGCAGGCCTGGCGAACGGGCTACCACCAACGATGGAGCAGGGGAGGGAGGACGGCGGATGGCGGTTGTCTTCGCAGTGCTCGTCGGCCTTCTGGGCGGCGGCCCTGGCACGGCGCCCGGCGAGTTGACGATCCGGCTCAACTCGGCCTCGACCTGTCATAACTGCCATCGTGGCTTCGCGGGGTCGGCGGGCGATACCTGGGCCGGCTCGATGATGGCCAACGCGGCGCGCGATCCGCTCTTCTGGGCCACCTTGGCGGTCGCCGAGCAGGATGTGCCCGGCTCGGGCGAGCTCTGCATTCGATGCCATGCGCCGCGGGCATGGCTGATGGGACGCTCGGAGCCATCGGATGGCTCGCGACTCACCGATGATGACAAGGCGGCCGGTGTTGACTGTGACTTCTGTCATCGACTCATCGCCGGCGATGGACCCTGGATTGGCAACGCGACCTATGTCGTGGCGAATGACGCGGTCACCCGGGGTCGGTATGCCGATGTGCAGGCCCAGCACGACGCGGCGGCCGATGGCTATATGACATCGAGCGAGCTCTGCGGCCTTTGCCATGATGTCACCAATCCCACATCGGGGTTTCCCATCGAGCGGACGTACAGCGAATGGCGCAACAGCGCGTTTGCCAATGGCGGCGAAGGCTGCATCGACTGCCATATGCGCGGCACGCCGGGTGTGATCGCGCTGGGTGATGAGCTGCCGCAACGCATGCTGCACAGCCATGAGCTGGTGGGTGGAAACGCCTGGACGCCGCAGGTGTTGGCGGCGCTGGCGCCCGAAGAGGCGCCGGCGTTGCGCGCGTCGGGCCAGGCGGCCCGCGCGATGTTGCGCGAAGCGGCCGAAATGGAAGTGCACGCGGCGCCAGAGACGGCTTTTGGCGGGGTCTTCGAGTTCGCGGTGCGGGTGACGAACAAGACGGGCCACAAGCTGCCCACCGGCTATCCCGAGGGCCGGCGCTGCTGGCTCGAAGTCACCGTACATGATGGCACCGGGCGCCTGCTGATGCACTCGGGGGCCTATGATGAGGCCGAGGCGGATCGCATCGCCGATCCGCAGCTGCGCACCTATGAGGCGCGGCTCAATCAGGGCGAGAACCACGAGACCTTCCACTTCATGTTGCAGGACAACCGCCTGCTCGATGATCGCCTGCCGCCGCGCGGCTTCGTGCCGACCGATGAGACCGTGCCCGTCGGTCGCGAATATGCGGCGCAGCCGGATGGCACCCTCGCCCATTGGGATGATGCGCCGTATGCGGTGATGGTGCCCCTGGCGACGCCGGGGCCGCTGCGCATCGAAGCGCGGCTCAAGTATCAGACGACCTCGAAGGCATACGTGCAGTTCTTGCGCGATCAGAACCACACCAACGACGCGGGCGCGGTGTTGTACGGCTTGTGGGAGGCCCACGGTCGAGCGCCACCGGAGACGATGGTCGAGGCCACGGCGACGGTGGAGGTCGTGGCCGCACCGCCGGTGGACGCGGCGGTGCAGCCGGATCGGTTCGATGCGGCGACAACTGCCGACGCTGGCTCGGCGAGCGCAGCCGGCCAGCCGGTCCCGGGTGAGGGGTGCGCCATCGCGCCGCCCAGCCCAGCGGGCCGGTGGCCGTGGGCCGCAGCGACGCTGCTGTGCTTGTGGGGGTTGCGACGCCGGTCGGCGAGACCAGCGGGCTGACCGACGCGGCGCGGATTACCCGCCGACGCGGCGCTCCTCGTCGACCTCATAGATGCGCAGGTCGGTCGACTCGATCTCGAGGCGCGCCATCTGCTTGCGGAAGTTTCGGGTATTCGGCCCGTTGAGGTGCGCGAGGAAGTCGTCGAGCGTCTTCCACTTCTCGAAGAAGTGCACCACGCTGTTGTCGACGAGGTCGATGGCGAACGAGTAGTCGAGACAGCCTTGCTCGTGAAGGCTGGCGCTGATCATCTCGATAGCGGCCTTGCGGTACTCTTCGAGATTGCTGGTGCTCAGGTCTACGCGCCCGGCGACGATGATCATGTTCGATCCTCCCACGGTCCAGCCCGCGCGGTCAGGGGGCGGGCAGGGGGAGCATGATGAAGATTGTTCGAATTCGCAAGAAGGACTTGGCCGTGGGCGCCTGGGCCGGACTAGCCGGCAGCCGAGAGGTCGGCGGCGGGTTCGGGGTCGTTGGCGACCTCGTCGAGCGGGGTGAGCGCCTCGACGAGCGGGAGGGGCAGGGCGGCTTCAAGCTTGGCCAGCGCGCGGTGGATGGACTCGGCGGCGGCAGGGGTGGCGCTGCGCAGCGCGAGGCGGGCGCTCTGCAACATGGCTTCGAGCTCGATCGCCGTGAACCGCACCGCCTCGAGCCGCGCCTGCCGGTCGAGGTAATAGCCGACGCCCGCTTCGCCGATGACCGGCACGCCCAGGCGGTGCAGTTCGGCGACGTCGCGATAGATGGTGCGGGGCGAGACGTTGAAGCGCTCGGCGAGCTCTTCCGCGCTTGAGAGGCGCTTGCTGCGCAGGACGCGGATGATGTCGGTCAGACGGTGATGACGGTGCAT
>JAGQJJ010000699.1 GCA_020430675.1 Myxococcales bacterium | reverse complement strand
CGATCTGGTGCATGCGTTCGACGCGGTACCCGGCTCGGCGACCACCAGCACCGAGCAAGCGTTGCGGCGGTCGTTGCCGCTCGGCACCTTCGAGCAGCCCGCGGTCTTTCTGGCCACGCGCCCGTCGGGCGGCGGCACGACCTACGCCTATACCACCTACGAGTCGCGCACGACCTATCCTGACGGCCGCGTCGAAGAGCACACCTGCCGGGTCTGCACGCCGGTCGCCACCAACGCCAACTGATCCGGGCGCGTCAGATCTTCAGCCCCAGCCGCGTGAAGTAGAAGGCGCCCGCCGATCCCATCTGCACCGCGTCCCACAGGCCACCGGTCTCGGTCTCGGTGTCCTGCTGGGTGGGATAGACGTTCAGCGCGTTTTCGGCGCCGATGGTCAGGGTGAGCCAGTCGGTCAGGTGGGCCGCGATCGAAGCGTCGACGGTGATGGCCGCGTCATAGACGTCTTCCGTGTCGAGCCAGTCGATCAGCACCACTTCATCCCACCGGATCAGCCGCACATCGGCGCTGAGCATGCGCCACGAGTAGCCCAGGCCCAGCGTGATCTTGCTCGGCGGCGCCGAAGCGAGCAGGAACTTCTGCTCGCGCCGGCCGAAGAAGGTCTCTTCCTTGCCGGCCAGCCGCTTGGGCGCGTGAATGTCGCCCAGCTCCATCTTGTTGAAGTTGCCCGCCAGCGAGACCCGCGGCTGATGCTCGCCGAAGCGCGGCGCCCAGGTGCCGACCACATCGAGGCCCCAGGTGCGCGTATCGAGCGCGTTGGTGAAGAACTGCGCCGCGCCCACATCGCGCGCGGTCAGCTCGGCGCCGATGTCGGGATCGTCGGTGTCAAAGGCTCCGGTGAGCACGATGCGGTCCTTGATGTCGATGACATACCCATCGGCCGTCGCCACAAACGGGCCGGCCTTAAGCGAAAAGCCAGCGCTCGCGGTCAGCGACTTCTCTTCGGTCAGCGCCGGAATGCCCAATGCCTTGGCCAGTTCGCTGTCATTGGCGGCGATGAGCTTGTCGATCGCGACCCCGCCCACGAAGTCGGTGAAGGTGTTGTTGTAGTAGACCTGCGCCAGCGACGGCGCGCGGAACCCGGTGCTGGCCGAGGCGCGCAGGGCGAGGTTGTCGATGTCGAGCCCAAGCAGATCGGCCAGCTCAAGCCGCGTCGCCACCTTGCCGTTCACCGTGTTGCCAAAATCGCTGTAGTTCTCATAGCGACCGGTGAGGCCGAGCAGGAAGTACGAGGTGAAGTCGATCTCACCGTCGACGTAAGCGGCCAGATTCAGGCGACTTTCGTCCAGTTCATTGGCCGGCTGAAAGCCCGGGAAGCCCTGCGAGCCGCCCGGCGGAACGCTGCCGTCGTCACGGGTGCAATCGGGGTTGTCGATGCAGTAATTGCGGTACGAACCCTCTTCGCCCGCGAAGATGCTGAAGTTCTCGGTGCGCACCTCGGCGCCGGCGCCCACGTTGATGGCTTCGAAGACCTCGGTCACGAAGCTGTGCGTCACGCTGGCGCTGGTGGTGTTCTGGCTGAGCGAGTGCCCGCCCGCGTCGAACTCGGTGGGCGAGCGCTCGCCCAACGAGGCGTTCAGCGTGCCCTCGATGTTGTAGTGGAAGCGGTTGAGACCAAAGGTGTTGTTGATGTCGACCCGCCAGCCGCCGAAGTCATGCCGCCAGCCGCCCGAGACCGAGATGTCATCGATCTTCGAGGTGATATGCGGGTCGAAGCCGTTGGGATAGATGGCGGGCACGTTGCGCTCGCTGTCCGGCTCGCGCGTCCACGCGAAGGCATCGGTCAAGCGCAGGCTATAGCCACCAAAAACGTAGACCGTGCTCTCGCCGAGATTGTACTCGGCGTTGACCATGGTGCCGATGCTGTCGACCGCCGCGTCGCCGTACTGCTTGCGATAGATGTCGAACTTCGCCGGATCGGCCGGCCGGTTGGTGCGCCCGCGATGGGTGTAATCGGCGGTGAGGTTGATGAAGCCATCATCGCCGAGGCCGATGCCATAATTGGCCGCGGCACGGATGACTTCGCCGTCGAAGGTGCCATCGCTTTTGACGTCGACGTCCGACGGCGGCGTGGCATTGCGCGCGCCGCCGAGCACCGAGGCGTCAAGCACGCTCACATCCGACTTGAGCACGATGTTGATGACGCCGGCGATGGCATCCGAGCCATACAGCGCGCTGGCGCCGTCGCGCAGGATCTCGATGCGTTCGATGGCCGCCATGGGGATGGCGTTGAGGTCGGTGCCGGTATTGCCGCGGCCGCGCGAGCCGAAGATGTTGATCAGCGAGGACTGATGCCGGCGCTTGCCGTTGATGAGCACCAGCGTCTGGTCGGGGCCCAGGCCGCGCAGCGTCGCCGGGTCGATGTGGTCGGCGCCGTCCGAGCCCGACTGCCGCGTGGCGTTGAACGACGGAGCCACCAATTGCAGCGTCTGGTTGAGGTCGATCTGGCCGTAGCGTGAGGCCAGCTCGGCGGCGTCGATGACATCGACGGCCACCGGGCTGTCGACCACGGTGCGGTTCTTGCCGGTCGCGGTGCCGACGATGACGATGACCTCACTGTCGTCGGCGGCCGCCGCGGGCGCCGCTTCGGGGTCGGCGGTGACCGCCGCCGGCTCGCCCAAATCGGTCGGGGGCGGCTCGGGCTGGGCCCAGGCGGCGCCGGTCCAAAGACAGGCGGTCCATGCGGTGGCACGGGTCAGACTCTTGCGCGACATCCAGCTCCTCCTCGCGGCGCGACACGCGCGGAGTACAACACTTTTCCCAACGGTTGGCACCAACGATCGCCCGGGCCGCTACCAGAAGGCGCGCGCGGTGCAAAGCCAGGCGTCGGCCTGAAACCGGGCCCAGCGCAGCTCGATTCGGGCGGGCGGAGTCTCGCGCTCGGCCAGCAGCCACTCGACCACCGCCGTGCCGTCGGGCAGCGCCTCGACCGACACCTCGCGGAAGTCGACATAGCGTCGGTAGCGCGGGTCGATCGCCTTGTAGATCGCCTCTTTGAGCGAGAACGAACGGATCAGATCAGCGTTCTGCGCCTCGCGGGGCAGGGCCAGCCAGCGGGCGCGCTCGGAAGGCAGCAGGATGGCGTCGGCGATGCCCGCATGATCGCGGCGCGGCGCTTCGAGGTCGATG
>JAGQJJ010000698.1 GCA_020430675.1 Myxococcales bacterium | reverse complement strand
TCGCCGCAGCGCTCGACCGCCCCGGGGTGAATGCCGGCGTGCAGATCATCGCAGTCGAGGCCCGGGAAGGGGCAGGCGTGGGGATCCCACGGATCGGCAAACGGGCACGTGAAGCCGTCACCATCGAGGTCATCGGTCAGGCACGGGGGATCGGCGCCGTCGCAGTCCTGATCGACGCCGTCGGCGCAGACCTCAGGGTTGCCGGGGAACCGGTCGCCGTCGTGGTCATCGCAGTCGCGGCCCTCCGGCACGCCGTCGCCGTCGGCGTCGCAGGGCGGCTTGACCCCGTCGCAGTCCTGATCGATGTCGTCGCCGCAGATCTCGACCGCGCCCGGATAGCGTTCGGGGTTGTGGTCATCGCAGTCGGCCGGCGCCGGTACGCCATCGCCATCCGCGTCGACCGCCGCGCAGGCCACATCAGGCTCGCCGCGGCAATCGTTGTCGAGACCGTCATCGCACCAGCGGGCGTGCCGATCGGCGGCCGGGAAGCCGATCGCCAGATCAGCGGGCAGCTCGCGTGGATGAAAGGGATGCGCCTCGCGCGGATCGCCGCACCGCACCCCGGGCAGGCAGACCGGCGGCACGTCCTGGCAATCGTCGATCGCCTCGACCGCCGCCGCGGTCAGGCCGCCGCAACAGCCCTCGCGCGCGCACGAGGGAAAAAGGTCACCGTCAACATCGCAGGCGGGCACCCAGGCCTGCAGGTCGAGGCCCAGTCGGGTCTGGCCCTTGACGGTGGCGACCTCGGCGGCAAAGCCCAGCGGCTCGGGGCAGGCGCAATCGGGCATGCGGACCACGTCGTCGCCGCAGCGCGCGCCGCCGCCGCAGCCGATGACATGCACCGCCACCGGGCCCGAGAGCCCGCCGGGCGTCACGACGCCGACGGTGAAGGGCTCGACCGCCGGGTCGACCTCGCCCCGCTCCAACTCGACCACGCGCGCGCCGATGGCGTAGTCGTCGCCGCTGCCAACCCGCAGGAAGACGATGAGCTGCTCGACGGTGCCTTCGATCGCGGTCGCGTCGACCACCAGCTCCAGGCGCGGCGCCGGATCCTCAGCGCAGGTCAAGAGGCACAGGGCGCCCACCAGAAGCCCGCTCCGTCTCGCCGCCTGCGTCACCCGGTGCCACATCAACGCCACTCCTGCAGAAGCCGTCTCACAGCGGCGCGCAAGTCCGTTGATTCCCCAAGCGCGCCGGACGCGGTGTCGCGGGCAAGGCCGAGAGCGGAGGCGATGCATCGTCGAGCGGCCAAGCCCGCGACCCGACGGGGCGCAGGCCGGTCGCGCAGCGACAGAACGCCGCCAGCGGCCTCGCGGACAAGCGCGACGGAATCAACGGCGCCGCGCACCGCTGTCATACTACTCGGGGGGCCGAGGCGAAGAAACGTCACCGCAGGCGAGAGCGCCGATGCGGCCACCGCGCACTGCGGTGCCGGTCGCCGCAACCTTGTCCTCGCCGCCGATTCATGCGAAACCCGGCGAGTGATCGAACCAGCCTCCAAGCCCCGACCGGCGGTCACCGAGCCGGCGCCCGCTGCGACACCGCTCTATCTGTTCGCCGATGTGCTCGATGAGCTGCGCTTCAACGGCGGCTGGCGCCCCGACCAGCTCGCCGGCGGGTTGCTGATCGGCCGCGCGTTCCGCGATCTGGAGGGCGCGGTCTATACCGAAGCGGCGGGTTTTGTCGCCGGGGCGCACGTCGAGGACTTTGCCGCGCTGACCCGGCACCTGCGCACGCGCTGGCGCGAAGCGATCGCCTCGCTGCGCACATGCCTGCCGCAGGGCGAGGTCATCGGCTGGTATGCCGCGGTCGCCGACGCCGCCGCGGCGCCCGACCCGACGGCCGCGCTGCTGCACAATACCTTCTTCAATCAACCGTGGCAGACCGGCCTCTGGCTGGCCGGCGATGCCCCGCCGAAGGTCGTCCGCGCGGGCGCCGATGGCGTCGAGACACTGCCCGCAGGCGTGATCGCGCCGAGCGCCGCGGGCCGTTGACAGGGGCCGCGGCAGGGGGTACACCTGCGCGGTCGTCCACAGGGGGAAGCGCGCCATGATCGGTCCGGGAACCACGATCCGCGGGAACATCACCGGAGATGAAGACCTGGTCGTCGAGGGGCGCATCGAAGGCAGCCTGCGGCTGTCGCGCGACCTCACGGTGGCGACCGGCGCGGTGCTGCAGGCCGAGATCGAAGCGGCCAACGTGCAGGTCAGCGGCCGCATCCAGGGCAATGTCACCGCACTTGAGACGCTCGTGCTCGACGGCGACTCGGTGATGGTCGGTGACATCAACACCCCGCGCCTGCACATCGCCGACGGCGCTCGCTTCAAGGGCCGGGTGCACATGGACTTCGAAATCGCCGGGGCCGAGAAGGCCCCCACGCGGCGGCGCTGAGCGAAGCCGCCCTCCATCGATTGACCGCCCCGCGCGGACAGGGAGCCAGAGAAGATGGCCAATACCGTCATCGGCAGTTCGATCGTCATCGACGGCGAGATCACCGGCGATGAGTCGCTGGTGGTGCAGGGCACCATCAAGGGCCGCATCGCCCTTGAGGCGAGCGTGTTCGTCGAGAACTCGGCCACGCTCGAAGCCGACGTCGACGCCGACTCGGTCGAGATCTCGGGCGTGGTGACCGGCAACATCAACGCCGGCACGCGGGTCGAGATCAAGGCCGATGGCAAGATGGTCGGCGACGTCAAGTCGCCGCGCATCCTCATCGCCGACGGGGCCCTCTTCAAGGGCAACATCGACATGGACGTGGAGCGCTGAGCATGGCCCGCGCGCCCACGATCATCACCGCCGGCACCACCGTCAGCGGCCGGATCGAAGGCGCCGAGGACGTCGAGGTCTTCGGCGCGGTCAAAGGATCGGTCCAGCTCGACGGCAGCCTCTTCATCGATGAGAAGGCCCGCGTCGACGCCGACCTGTCGGTCAGCAGCCTGACGATTCAAGGCATTCTGGTGGGCAACGCCGCGGCCAGCGAGGTCATCGAGCTCACCGCCAGCGCCCGGGTCATCGGCGATCTGACCGCCCCGCGCGTCATCGTGGAGGACGGCGCCCATTACCGCGGCACCATCGACATGGGCCAGATCGAAGGCGACGACGAGAAGCCCGCCGCGGCGAACCGCCCGGCAGCCCGGGCGCCCGCCCG
>JAGQJJ010000697.1 GCA_020430675.1 Myxococcales bacterium | reverse complement strand
CGACGGCGGCGTCGCCTTGCCGGCTGTCGGGCGGCGCCGCGTCCACCACCGCACCCAACGCGGCGTCATCCGCGGCCGCCCCGCCATCGGCGACCGTTTCCGGCGCCGGGTCGCACGCGATGGTGAGCAGGCCGCAGATCAGCAGGCCCCACCGTGCCGCGTGGGCGCCCAGAACCCCGCTCAAGCCGCCACCCGCCGCCCCATCGCGTCGATCATCGCCCAGATCATCGCGTGCAGCCGTCCGTCCGGCTCGGTGCGGTCGCGCGGCAGCTTCAGCATGATCAGGTCAGCGAAGTCGGACCCGACCGGAAAGCCTTCATGGGCGGTCATGCCCGGCGTCAGCCAGGCGACCTCGACCAGCAGCCAGGCGAACTCTTCGACGGGCACGCCGCGCGGCATCGGCCGTCGCTGCTCGGCGAGCAGGCGGTCGACCACCGCGGGCAGCGTCGGGGCCACCTCGGCCGCAAATCGTGCGGCCACCTCGCGGGCGATGATCGGGGCGTCGTGCATCGTGCTCCTCCGGGCACCGACGCGCCCGCCGAGGCCAGCATGGCGTATTCCGTCTTTTGATTCAATTGTCAGGATTGTGCCTGAATGCATTATTTTGCAACAAAATAGATGTCAGCATGGGCCGAGCACCACGGCAGCGAGGCCCCCATGGTCGATTCGGGGTGGCCCTGGGCTGCGGGATTGCGCACCATGCCCCGGTCGCTCTTTTCGGAGGTCCGCCCCGTGTCCCCGCAGCCCATCGAACTGCCCATCGTGCGCGTCGCGGGCGATCCCGCCGAGATGGGCCGCGCCCAGGGCGAGGCGGTGCGCGAGCGGGTCCGGGCCTTCATCGACGTCCGCTTCGCCGCGGTCGAGCAGTACACCCGCGAGAAGGGCCGGCCCAGCGGGGCGGATGGCCTGCTGGCCGTCGGCGCGCGCGGGCTGGAGATGCAGAAGGTCTGGGATCCCATCGGCTACGCCGAGCACCTGGGCATCGCCGCCGGCGCGCGGGTCGATCCGGTCGCGCTCTACACCGCGGCCAATATGACCGACCTGCGCGACGCGCTGCTGCTGCGGGGATCCGGCCCCGACGCCGAAGGCTGCACCGCGCTGATGGTGCCGCCCGCCCTGAGCGCCTCCGGCGAGGCCATCGTCGGCCAGACCTGGGATCTCAACGCGACCGACCTCGACTTTGTGATCGCCGTGCACCGCGAGCCGCTGCAAGGCCCGGCGACCTGGAGCGTGACCTGCGCCGGCTGCCTCACCCTGATGGGCCATAACGCCGACGGCCTCGCGGTCGGCACCACCAACCTCAAGACCTGGGGCGCGCGCCCCGGCGTCGGCTACCTGAGCATTTTGCACCGCATGCTGCGCGAATCGACCGCCGAGGCCGCCGCCGCGGTGGTCGCTTCGGCGCCGCGGGCTGGCGCGCACCTGTATTGGGCCGCTGACGCCAAGATGCAGCTCGACCTGGAGGCCGATCCCACCGGCGTCGCCCGGCGCGAGGCGGGCCAAGGCGCGCTCTGCCATACCAATCACTGCCTCGATGATGACTTCGCCGCGCGCCAGGGCGAGGGCGCGTCCGACAGCAGCGCGAGCCGCCTCGGTTTCATGGCCGAAGCGCTGTCCCACGGCGGCCAGACCGTCGAGCGCGTGCAGGCGCTCTTTGCCGACCGCAGCCGCGGCGCGCTCAGCGTCAACCGCTACCCCGAGGATGGCGGCGAGGGCGCGACCAACGCGGTCTTCATCGCCATGCCCGCCCGCCGCCAGGCCTGGGCCTGTCGCGGCCCCGCCGACCGCGGACGATGGCATGTGCTCGATTTCGGGTGACCGCGTGCGCTGCCGCGTATCTGATGCCAAGTGCCGCCCACAACGGGGAGGGGACCGATGAGCGCGCCGCGCACCGGCGTCCTGGTGGTGAATCTGGGTTCGCCCGACGCGCCCGAGGCGGGGGCCGTCCGGCGTTATCTGCGCGAATTCCTGAGCGATCCGCGGGTGATCGACATCAACCCGGTCGGCCGCTGGCTGCTGCTGAACCTGATCATTCTGCCGTTCCGCCCGCGCAAGTCGGCCGAGGCCTATGCCAAGGTCTGGACGCCCGAAGGTTCGCCGCTGCTGGTCTTCGGGCGGGCGCTGGTCGAGGGCCTGCGCGCGCGGCTGCCCGACATGCCCATCGTGCTGGCCATGCGCTACGGCGCGCCGTCGATCACCGCCGGGCTCGATGCCTTGCGCGCCGAGGGCTGCGACCGGGTGGTGGTGTTTCCGCTGTACCCGCAATACGCCGCGAGCTCGACGGGCTCGACGCTCGAAGCGGTGTATCGCGAGGCGGGTACCCGCTGGAACGCGCCCGCCTTGACCGTGGTGCCGCCCTATTTCGACGCGCCGGGCTTTGTCGGGGCCTTCGCCGCGGTGGGGCGCGAGGCGCTTGCTGAGGGCCAACCCGATCATGTGTTGATGAGCTTTCATGGCCTGCCCGAGCGGCATATGCACAAGAGCGACGAGGCCGGAAATCACTGCCTCGCCGGCCCCGACTGTTGCGCGGCCATGGTCGACGCCAACCGCAACTGCTACCGGGCGCAGTGCTTTGCCACCGCGCGCGCGCTTGCCGCACGCCTCGACTTGAAGCCCGAGCACTACACCGTCTGCTTCCAGTCGCGCCTGGGCCGCACGCCGTGGATTCGGCCCTATACCGACGAGGTGCTGGTCGAGCTGGCGAAGCGCGGCGTGCGTTCGCTGTCGGTCTTCTGCCCCGCCTTTACCGCTGATTGCCTTGAGACGCTCGAAGAGATTGGCATGCGCGCAGTGGAGAGCTTCCAGCAAGCCGGCGGCGAGCGCTTGCAGCTCGTACCCTCGCTCAACGCGCACCCCGCCTGGGTTGACGCGGCGGCCGACCTCGTCAGCCAGGCGGCGGGCGGCTGAAGGCGCGCTCGGTCGCGGCGAAGATCGCGCCGAGCAGCAGAAAGAACACCACCATATCGGGCCCTGGCGGCAGCGCGTCGAGCGGCGGCGGCGGCGCGTGGCTCAGGTTCACGTTCGCGGCAGGCCCGGTGAGCAGAAAGGTCAGGGCCCACATCGCGATCGACGCGATCCACGCGGCGCCCCAGGCATGCGCCGGCCAACCCAGGCGACGCACGACGACCCCGCCGACCAGCAGACCGCCCACATGCGGCGCGAGCGA
>JAGQJJ010000006.1 GCA_020430675.1 Myxococcales bacterium | reverse complement strand
TCGGCATCGGGCGGCGCCGCATCGACCAGACGCGCATCCGGCCGCGCCGCGTCGAGCGCGCCGGTGTCGAGCGCCGCCACATCCACCGCCACCGCCATCGCGTCCACCGGCGCGGCCACGGCCGGCGCCGGCACCGGTCGCGCCGCGCGGGGCGTCAACGGGGCCGCATCAAAGCGGTCGCTCCAACCGAGCCCGCGATCGAGCATGCCGCCGTCGACCCCGAGATAGATCGCCGCCGCGCCGGCGAGGGCCACCGCCGCGATGACCAGGAACATCCACCGCAACCCCCGCCCGGCCGGCGGATCGGCCAACGCCCGGCGGGCATCCAGCTCCATCGAAGGCAGCGCGCCAAACACCGAGGGCTCGCTGCCCTCCGCATCGACCTGCCCCCGCGGCCGCGGCGGCTTCGTCGCCGCCAGCCCCGGCTCGGTGCGCGATCCCACCATCAAGCCCGCTGTATTGCGGGCCACCGCGCGCAGCGCATCATCCGACAGCGGCCGCGGATCGGTCGGCGACGCCGGCCGCCGGGGCAGCGCCGGCACCTTGGGCAGCGGCGCGCTGTGCGCACCGAGCATCGCNTCGGGCATCTCGACCCGCAGCGCGTTGAGCATCGCCGCCGCGTCGACGTACCGATCCTCCACCCGCTTGGCCATCGCCCGGCGCATGATCGCCTCCAGGCTCGGCGACACGCCCAGCGGCGGCGGCAGACGCGGAATCTCGGCGGTGGTGTGCAGCACCAGCAGTTCGAACGTCGACGGCGCGGTATACGGCGGCCGCCCGGTGAGCATCTCGAACAGCACCACGCCCAGCGCATAGATATCGGTCGCCGGCCCCACCTCGCGCGACATCGCCTGCTCGGGCGACAAATAACGCGGCGTGCCCACCACGATGCCGGTGCGCGTCGCTTCGTCCTGCCGCTCTTCGCGCGCGCCTTCGAGCACCTTGGCCATGCCGAAGTCGAGCACCTTGGCCCGCTCGTCGCCGCCCTCGATCGTCAGCATGACATGATGTTGCCGGGCTTCAGATCGCGGGAGGCCATAACGATGGGCCTCATCAAGCGCGCCAAGCACCTGGGCGGCGATGTGCAGCACCCGCTCGACGGGCAGCGGCGCCTCTTCGGCGATCACATCGCGCAGCGTGCGGCCGCGGATGTACTCCAGCACCATGTAGAGCAGCCCGTCTTCGTCCTGCCCGTAATCGAAGAGCGTCACCGAAGACGGATGGCTGAGCCGCGACACCACCTGCGCCTCACGGAAGAAGCGCGCCCGCAGGCTCTCGTCCTGCGCGGCGTGGGTGGTCATCACCTTGAGCGCCACCTCGCGCCCGACCGGCATCTGAATGGCGTGATAGACCGCGCCGAAGCCGCCGCGACCGATGAGACCGACGATGGGGAAGCGCCGGGCAACGACCCGGCCGATCAGCGGGTCGGGCCGCCGCGCGAAGTCCGCGAAGACCGTCGTGGGCACCAACGCGCTGCCGTCATTGGGGCAGAGCGCCCCCAACTCGCCTTGCTGGTGGTGGTCGCACCGCGTGCAGACCAACCGCCTCACCGCACTGTGCACCGAAGCCTCATCTGCTCATCCGGCAACAGCCTAGCAGTCCGCCCGAAAAATGGAACATCTCCGCCGATCGGCCCGCAGAGACGCGCCGGCGATGCACCGCGCGTTACAGGGTCTTTACAATCGTTTGAAGCCCGACTGACCATCAGCCGGCCCCGGCGCGATAGGTTCGACCCGCATGGCGACGAGGAGAGAAGCGATGCGAATGCCCCTGATCATCTGCGCCCTGGTGCCGCTCCTGGCGCCCCCCCAGGCGGCCGAGGCCCGACAGGCCCGCCTCGACGCCCGCCTCTCGCAGCCGGTGGTGCTTGCCGGCCAGAAAACCAAGGTCTTCCTCAAGGTCGGTCTCACCGGCCACGCCCTCGAACAAAGCAGCGACCGCGCCCCGGTCAACGTCGCGATCGTGCTCGACAAATCGGGCTCGATGGCCGGCGACAAGATCGACCAGGCCAAGCGCGCCGCCCGCATGGCCGTCGACCAGCTCAGCCCCGAAGACATCGTCTCGGTCGTCGCCTACGACAGCACCGTGCGCGTATTGGTACCGGCCACCCGCGCCGTCGACCGGGCGATGATCCACGCCGGCATCGACCGCCTGCACGCCAGCGGCAACACCGCGCTCTTCGCTGGCGTGGCCAAAGGCGCCGACGAGCTGCGCAAGTTCTTCGACCGCAACCGGGTCAACCGCGTCGTCCTGCTCAGCGACGGCCTCGCCAACGTCGGCCCCAGCTCGACGCAGGCGCTTGAAGGCCTCGGCGGCGCGCTCGCGCGCGAGGGCATCTCGGTCACCACGCTCGGCCTCGGCCTCGACTACAACGAAGATCTCATGGCCCGTCTCGCCCGCGCCTCGGACGGCAACCACGCCTTCGTCGAGCGCGCCGCCGACCTGGGCCGCTTCTTCTCGCTCGAGTTCGGCACCGTGCTCACCGTGGTCGCCCAGGACGTCACCCTCACCATCGACTGCGCGCCCGGCGTGCGCCCCATCCGCCTGCTCGGCCGCGACGGCGACATCATCGGCCAGCAGGTCATCGCCCGCATGAACCAGCTCTCGAGCGGCCAGGAGAAGTTCCTGATGCTCGAGGTCGAGCTGCCCGCCGGCGAGATCGGCGACCAGCGCAACGTCGCCCGCGTCTCGGCCAGCTACGGCAACCTGGTCACCCAGATCAACGACACCCTGCTCGCGGAAGTGCGCGCCGCCTATACCGGCTCGCCGGCCGAGGTCGAGCGCCGCACCGACCGCGAGGTCATGGTGCGCGCCGTCGAGCTGGTCGCCAACGAGCAGAGCCGCCTCGCGGTACTGCTCAACGACCAGGGCCGCCGCGACGAAGCCGAGCAGCTGTTGCAGAAGAACGCCTTCTGGCTCGAAGACAACTTCCAGCGCTACAAGGCGCCCTCGCTGCGCAAGCTGAAGGACGACAACCTCGAAGACGCCCGCAACCTCGACCCGAACGACTATCGGCGCCAGCGCAAGGTGATGCGCAAACGCCAGATGGAGTTCGACATGCAGCAGATGTACTGAGCCCGCCTTGCGCCTGCACCTCGCCGCCCCGCTCGCCGTCCTCGTGCTCGCCCCGCTCGCCGCGTTGGCGTGGCTGGGCGTACGGCTCGCCGCCGACCGCGACGCCGAGGTCGCCGCGCGGCTCGACGCGGTGGTGCAGGCCCGACTCAACCAGGTCGCCGACGACATCGCCGCCCGCATCGGCAGCCTCGAACGCCGCCTGCTCGACGTCACCGCCGACTTCCCAGTCGACCCCGACCTCATCCGCCAGCAGGCCCGCGGCGACGTGCGCTTCGCTTTTGCGCTGGTCTTTGCGCCCGACGGCCGCCTCGCCTTCCCGCCACCCGACGGCCCGCTCAGCGACCGCGAGCGCGCCTTCCTCGAACGCACCCGCGGCCTCTGGGACGGCCGCGACCTGCCGCGCCAGCTCGCCGGCCGCAAGGACGACGGCAACGCCCCCCGCGCCGACCACGGCTGGCATATCTGGTATTGGGGCGGCGGCCTCAACCTGCTGTTCTGGCGACGCCAGGCCGACGGCCGATTGGCGGCCATCGAAGTCGACCGCGTGCGTCTGCTCGCCGAGGTCATCGGCGCCCTGCCCGCCACCGCCGACACCGCCGACGAGCGCATCGCCCTGCTCGACTCCAGCGGCGCCGTCGCCTACCAGTGGGGCGCTTTCGAGCCCTCGCCCGGCGTCGCCCCGCGCCTCAGCCGCGCGCTCGCCCCGCCGCTGCAAGCGTGGCAGCTCACCTGGAGCGGTCCCGCACCCGTCATCAGCGGCCTGCCCTTCGAGCTGATCACCGCGCTCTGCGCCGTCGCGCTCGCCCTCATCGGCCTCGCCTTCTACTTCTACCGCGCCAGCACTGCCGAGCTGCGCCGCGCCGCCCAGCGCGTCAGCTTCGTCAACCAGGTCTCCCACGAGCTGAAGACGCCGCTGACCAACATCCGCATGTACGCGGAATTGCTCGAAGACGAGCTGTTCGACGCCGACCCCAAGGCCCAGCGCCACCTCGGGGTCATCGTCGACGAGAGCCGCCGCCTCAGCCGGCTCATCGCCAACATCCTCACCTTCGCCCGCCAGCAGCGCGACAAGCTCGCGATCCGCCCGGCGCCCGGCGTCGTCGACCAGCTCGTCAGCGCGGTGGTCGAGCAATTCGGCCTCGCGCTCGCCGCCCGCGGCATCGAGGTCAAGTTCGAGGGCGCCGCCAAGGCCAGCGTCAAGGTCGACGCCGACGCGCTGGGCCAGATCCTGGGCAACCTGCTGAGCAACGTGGAGAAATACGCCGCGGGCACCCAAGTGCACATCCGCACGCGCCAGGCCGACGGCTTCACCGAGATCGAGGTGGCCGACCAGGGCCCCGGCATCCCCCCCGCCCAGCGCGCGCGCGTCTTCGAGCCCTTCCACCGCCTCGGCGGCGCGCTGACCGAGGGCGTCACCGGCACCGGCATCGGCCTTGGCATCGCGCGCGCCCTCGCCCGGCTGCACGGCGGCGACCTCACGCTCGAACGCAGCGACACCGGCGCGCGCTTTGTGGCGCGCCTGCGAACCGAACTGGAGACTCCATGAAAGTCCTCGTCGCCGAAGACGACGCCCATATCCGCGAGGGGCTGGTCGAGATCCTCGAAGCCGAGGGCTACCGCACATCCATCGCCGCCGACGGCCGCGCCGCGCTTTCGCAATACGAAGCCGTGCGCCCTGATTTTGTGCTGCTCGACATCATGATGCCGCACCAGAACGGCTACGACGTCTGCCGCGAGATCCGGCGCCGCGACCCCGACACCCCGATCATCTTCATCAGCGCCAAATCCGAAGAGATCGACCGCGTGGTCGGCCTTGAGCTCGGCGCCGACGACTTCATCCAGAAGCCGTTTGGCGTCAAAGAGGTCATCGCGCGCATCCGCGCGGTCACGCGCCGCTGCATGCGCCGCCCGCGCGCGACGCCGGTGCCCGAAGCGTTCACGATGGCCGACCTGGTGGTCATGCCCGCCGAGCTGCGCGCCCGCCGCGGCGACGAGACGCTCGACCTCAGCCTGCGCGACGTGCAGATCCTCACCCTGCTGCGCCGCAACGTGGGCAAGGTCGTCGACCGCGAAGCCTTCTTCCGCGAGTGCTGGGGCCTCGACCACCTGCCCAACAGCCGCACCCTCGACCAGCACATCTCCAAGCTGCGCAAGCGCATCGAGCGCGACCCGCGCGAGCCGCAGATCATCCGCACCGTGCACGGCGTCGGCTATCGCTACGAGCAGGAGTAGGTGTCCAGAGCGTCCAGAATCTGGTCGATCTGAACGCTTTCTGTTCAAGCCGTTTGCTCATAACTATATGATATTTAACGATTTCATCTACTGGCATGCCGATTGAAAGGCGAGAACGTCACCCAGACTGGAGGTGACGGTGCTCGCCCGCATGCCCGCCGAAGAACGCCCCCGCGAACGCCTGTTGCGCGACGGCGCCCATACCCTCGAACCGGAAGCGCTGCTCGCGCTGGTGCTCGGCACCGGCCGCGGCGCCGGCGAAGACGCGCTGGCGCTTGCCACGCGCGTCCTCAACGAGCTGGGCGGCGTCGAAGCCCTCGCCGCCGCCCAGCTCGGGGATCTGCGCCAGATCAGCGGCATCGGCCCGGTCAAGGCCGCGCGCATCCGCGCCGCGTTTGAGCTCGCCCTGCGCGCCGGCCCCATCGAACCGCCCGACGAACCCCCGGCGCCCCTCGACCCGCTCGAAGCCGAGGTCAGCCGCCTCCGCGGCCAGATCGCCCAGGGCGAAGCCGCGGTGCTTGGCGTGCGACCGGGCGCCAACGCCGAGCCGGTCACCCTTGAGCTGGGCACCGTCTTCAGCCCGCAGGCGCGCATCGGCAGCCACCTCGCCCGCCTGCTCGTCGCCGGCCCCGGCCCGTGGTGGATCGTGCTCGTGCGCCCCGGCGGCGGTCCGCGGGCCCGCGAACAGAGCGCGACCACCCGCCTGCTCGAAGGCGCCGCGACGCTCGGCCTGGCCATCGAGCGCGTGCTGCTGATCACCGCCCAGGGCCACCACACGCTCGCCGAGGCCGCAAAATGTGGGTGTTGATCCTGCTGCTGGGTGCGCCCGGCGGCCTCAACCCAGCGCCCGACGCCCTCGACGGGGCCCCATCGCCACCGAGTTGGAGCTTCGATCGCATCGAGCCACCCTTCGCGGTGCTCATCGACCCCCAAGGCCAGACCCGTGACGTGCCGCTGCATCAGCTGCCCGCCGCCGCCCGACCCGGCGACGCGCTCGCCTCGCCCACCGGCCCGGTGCTGGCCGGTCGCGCCGCCCGCGAAGCCGGGCTGCGCGCGCGGCTGGCGAGCCTTGCATCGGCCCGTCCGGTCATGCAGGGTGACGCCATGAATCGGCGCAGCCGGCCTGATCACTACGCGCGGAAGGCGAAGGCCGAGGGCTTCCGCGCCCGCAGCATCTACAAGCTGCAGGAGATCAACCGGCGGGTCCGGCTCTTCCGCCGGGGCCAGCGCGTCCTCGACCTGGGCTGCGCGCCCGGCTCGTGGACGCAGTACGCGGCCACGGAGGTCGGCCCGGGTGGCGCCGTGGTCGGCATCGATCGCCGCGCGGTTGAACCGACCCGCCCCCAGATCACCACACTGACCGGCGACATCTTCGCGATGGACCCCGAGACCCTGCGCGCCGCGGGCGGCGGCCCATTCGACGTCGTGCTGAGCGACATGGCGCCCGATACCTGCGGCAACCGGTTCACCGATCACATGCGCTCGGTCGACCTCTGCCGCCGCGCGCTGGGGCTGGCCGACCTGCTGCTCGTCGACGGCGGCGCCTTCGTCTGCAAGGTCTTCGAAGGCGAAGACGTCGCCGCGCTGGTCGCTGAGGTCAGCAAACGCTTTGCCCAGGTGCGGCGGGTCAAGCCCAAGAGCACCCGCTCGGAGAGCGTCGAGCTGTTTGTGGTGGCCCAAGGCCGCCGAACCCTGGCCCCTGCGCCCGAAGCGACGCCCCCGGCCGCCCCATGAACGCCCTGCCGCCCGATGTGCGCGCCGTGGTGGCCAAGAGCGGTCTCTCGCCCGAGCTCGTCGAAGCCCTGTGCGCCCGACTTCGTCACCGCGGCGCGCTCGGCGAGAGCGTGCTCCGCGGCCACCTCGCCCAACCGGCCAGCAGCGACATCGCCCAGGCGCCCACAACGCCTGCGCTTTGCGAGAAGCTGACCGACGAAGGCGAGGCCGCGTTGCAGACCGGCGGCGTCGGCCTCGTCGTGCTCAACGGCGGCATGGCGACGCGCTTCGATGGCGCGGTCAAAGGCTGCGTCACCGCGCTCGACGACATCTCGTTCCTCGGCCTCAAGCTGCGCGACGCGCTGCGCGCCGCCGAGCGCGCGAAGGCGCCCCCGCCGCCGGTGCTGCTGATGAACAGCCGTGCCACCGCAGCGGCGACGGCCGCCCACCTCGAAGCCCACGGCTGGTTCGGCTACCCCAAAGCGCGCATCTGGGCCTTCGAGCAGCACTGGGCGCCCCGTTTCACGCCCACTGGCGACCTCTTCCTCGGCGCCGACCAACAGCCCTCGTTCTATGGCCCGGGCCATGGCGACCTGCTGCCCTGCCTGCGCGAGAGCGGCCTGCTCGCCCGATTTGCCGCGGCTGGCGGCCGCACCCTGCTGATGAGCAACGTCGACAACGCGCTGGCCACGCTCGACCCAGTGCTGCTCGGCGACCACGGCCGCCGCGCCGAGCCGATCACGGTCGAGGTCGTCGACAAGGCCCCGGGCGATCGCGGCGGCATCCCCCTGCGCGTCGATGGGCACCTGCAGGTCGTTGAAGCCTTCCGCCTGCCCGCCGACTTCGATCAGGACGCGGTGCCGGTCTTCAACACCAATACCTTCTGGCTCGACATCGACGCCTTCGAAGCCAACGTCGAGCTGACCTGGTTTGCGGTGCAAAAGGACGTCGAAGGCCGGCCCGCGGTGCAGTTCGAGCGCCTCATCGGCGAGCTGACCGCGCACCTGCCCACCCGCTTCGTGCGCGTGCCGCGTGAGGGCGCGCGCAGCCGGTTCATCCCGGTCAAGACCCCCGAAGACCTCGACGCCGCCCGCGCAGCGCTGCGCCGGGCCTGGCAGCGTGAGGAGGCGTGATGAACGCGAGCAGCCCCCGGGGGCCAGCCCTGGCGCCGCGTGCCGCTGGTCCCTGGCACCGCGGGCCCTCCTTCGTCGGCCTCGGCCTGCTCTTCGTGGCCGCCCTGGCCCTGCCCGCCGGCTGCGGCGAGGTCGAGACGCTGATCCTGGCCCCGCGGCCCAACCAGCAGGACTTCCCCGCCGCCCAGGCGGTGATGCTGCGCGTCGGCTGCGGCGAGTCGTTCTGCCATCAGGTCATCCAGGGCAACTTCCGCGTCACCGCCGACCCCAAAACCGCCGCGGTCGCCGAAGACGAGTTCTTGATGGCCAAGGCGTTTGTCGATCTGGAGACACCCGAGAACAGCCGGCTGCTGCGCGTCGCCTTGCAGGGCGCGCCCGAGCGCGGCACGCACCCCGCGTGCTTCCGCGCCGCCGACGACTGCGCGTTTCGCAAGCTGGTCGCCTGGATCGCCTGGACGTCACCCGATGACCCGCGGCCCGATGACATCGACTGCCCCGTTACGGAGAACGCCTGCTTCGGTCAGTGACCACGCGGTTCGCCGCCGCCGGTCAATCGGCGAAGGCGTACCGCAGCCAGAGACCGCCCGTGGCAAAGCGGTCATGCGTGCGCGCCGAAAGCACACCCGCGGCGCGGGTGCCTTGCCCGTTGAAGTCGATGGTCGCGTCGTAGACATCGGCTGCGAGCTGCACCGACCAGCCACCGGTCACCTTGACGACCACATCAAGGTGCCCGCCAAACGCGCGAAACTCGGTGGGATCGCCCGAGTCATTGGGCGACTCGCGCACAAAAAACGGCAGGCCGGCGCGGCCATGGGCCCGCAACCAGAGCCGGCCGCTGAGCAGGGGCCACTCCAGGCCCAGCCGCAGCTCCGGGCCGGCGATGAGGCGATCGATCAGCACCGACGGGCGCTGCTCCTGGGCGGTCTGATACAGCCCGCGCACCCCGAGCGCGCCGACCAGGGCCAGGGCGTTGCTGGCGCCGCTCAGATGCCAGCGGTAGCGGCCACCCGCTTCGAACTGGTGCAGGTTGTAGCGAACCTTCTGCCCGGTCGGGAACTTGATGTCCGCGCCCACGCCGACCGCGCCGCCCAGATAGAGCCCGGTCTGCTCGGCCGGCCACAGATCGACGCCAAGCGCCACCGCGGGCAGCAGATCGAGGCGCACGTCCGAGTTGGCGGTCGGCGTGCGCAATTGCAAGATGCCATTGACCGCCGCGGGCCCGATCCACGCGCCAGCACGCACCCGTTCGCGGTGCACCGCGTCGGATGACTCGACCGCACGCGCGAGTCCCGGCAGACTGAAGACGATGAGCAACCAGGTCCACGAGCGGAGCATGGGCTGATGCTACCAGACTCCTTCGAGCGGGCAGAGAACAAGACGGGGCGGACGGCGAGGCGCAAGTCCGTAGACTCTCCAGGCCCGCCGCAGGCGGCGTCGCCGGCCAGCCCGCCTGCAAATGCGCTGCCTCAGCGGCGTCGAGCGGTCAGGCCCACGACCCGAAGCGACGCCGACAAAGCGCAGTCCGCGGCACCGCGGACACGCACGACGCCCTCAACGGCGGCGCGCCCCGCGTTGAGGGCGCGCCGCGCGGGCGTGCTCTGCGCGTTTGCGCTGGTGCTGGCAAACGTCGCCAGCGTCTGCGCCCAAGGCGCGGCGGATGTCGCCGCCGACACCAACTCGCTCGAAAGCGCGGTGCAGGCTCATCTGGGCGTCTTTCTCACCACCCCGGCGCTGCGCGACGCGGCCGAGGGGCTGCGCATCCAGCGCGACGCCTTGGAGATCTGGTTCCTGCGCCCCATCGAACCCAAGAAGCGCGACGCCGCGCTCTGCGATGGCTTCCGCTGGCTGCTGCTCGGCCGCCTGGCCGAGACCCACGGCGTCGGCGCGCTCTTCGCCGCCCGCTCGGATCTGGAGCGCGTGACGTTGGTGTTCTACGACGTCGAGACGCATGTCGCGCCCGATCGCGACGGCCGCTACGTGCAGAAACGCACCCCCGCGCCCCAGGCCCGCTTCACCATCGGGCGCGGCACCGCGGCGAACCTGGATCCGAAGGTGCTCGAAGGCACGCTGCGCGGCCCCCGCTGCGTCACGCTGGGCAAGTCGCTGGTGGATCTGTTCTGGATGAAGCCCTGACGGCGCACGGCTCGCGCTTGCGCAAGCGGCGCCGACCGAAGTCATGCAGGCCAGGAATGATCGCGCGCGGTCGGGCCGCGCGCGAGCTCAGCGGACGGCCTGGATGAGCCCCAGGTGGCCGCCCGAGCGCTCGAGCAGCAGGGCGACGGCATCACCGAAGATGACCGCGAGCTTGCTCGAATCGGGGTGGTTGAGCGCCTCGTAGTAGGCGTCGCGCTGGTGGGCGGGCACGATGGCCGGCGGGTAACCGCGCGAGAGCAGGAGCAGGTTGGTGAACAGCCGCGCGCTGGTGCCCGGATTGCGGCGGAAGGGGTAGATGAACATCAGCTTGTGATGCACATCGGCCGCAAACGTGACCGGGTCACAGGCGTTGTCGCACTCGTCGCGGATCTGCTCGAACAGCTTGCGCAGGTAGTAGGGCACCTTGTCGGCCGAACAGATGCGCTGGAAGTAGTCGCGGTGCACCGGCGACGTGCGCCGATACAGGCCACCGCGATCCTTCGGCGAGGGCGTGAGCTGGCGGTGGATGTCCTTGAGCCCCTCAAGGCTGACCGCGTCGGCGCCTTCATGGGCCAGGCCCCAGGTGAAGTCGATCGCGTCGCGATAGCGGCGGATCTTGCGCATCAAGGGGTGCAGGTACCGATCGAGGTGGTCGTCTTCGGCGCGCAGGGCCTGAACGATCTCAGCCGGGCGGAAGAGCCGGCCTTCGAGCATGTTGTCGTGGTGAATCCAAGACAGGAGCAGGCGGGGGGAGATCATCTCCGGCGCGGGTTGCCGGCGGGCGAGCATCGACGCACGGTGATGCTCAAGGGCGCGGATGAATTCGGTTCCTCGCGGCACGACACGCTCCTCGCAAAAGGGGTCGGCCGCCGGAAATGCATGCTGCGTGCCAAAGCACGCTCAGGCGGGTCTCAGGACAGGCGGTAGCTGTGGCGCCACTCGGGGTAATCGGGCGTCTCGCCCTTGACCACATCGTAAAAGCGCTTGGAAATCATACGGGTGAGCTCACCGGGCGCGCCGCTGCCGATCCGCCGGTTGTCAATCTCGCGTACGGGAGTGACCTCAGCCGCCGTGCCGGTGAGGAAGACCTCGTCGGCCACATAGAGCTCGTCGCGGGCGAAGAGGCGCTCTTCGACCACGACACCCAGGTCACGGGCGAGCCGGATGATGGTGTCGCGGGTGATGCCGCCGAGGATGCTGCTGCCATACGGCGGGGTCACGATCCGCCGATCGCGCACCATGAAGAGGTTTTCGCCGGTGCATTCTGACACGTAGCCCGCCGTGTCGAGCATGATGGCCTCGTCATAGCCGCTCTTGAGCGCCTCGCGCTTGGCTATGACGGAATTGACATACTGACCGCAAATCTTGCCCTTCACCATGTTCACGTTGACGTGCATGCGGTTGAAGGAGCTGACTTTACAGCGGATTCCGTTGCGCATGCCCTCATCGCCCAGGTAGGCGCCCCACTTCCAGGTGGGGATGGCGACGCGCACGCGGTTGTTCAGCGCGCCGAGGCCCATCGCTTCGCTGCCGAGGAACACGATCGGACGCAGGTAGCCCTCGGTGAAGTGGTTGGCGATCAGGGTCTCGACCGAGGCCTTGATCAGATCGGCCTGGCTGAACGGGATCTGCAGATCGAGGATATGCGCGCTCTCGAACAGGCGGCGCATATGCTCGGCGAGGCGGAAGATGTGGCTCTGCCCATCGAGACGCTGGTAGGCGCGGATGCCCTCAAAGACGCCGTAGCCGTAATGAAGGGTGTGCGTGAGCACATGGATGGTGGCGTGTTCGTATGGGAGGAGCTCGCCGTCCATCCATACCTTGTCCGACTTCAGCGTCATTACGACCTCCTGCTTCCCACCGTCCGGACGCGTTCGATGCTCGTGGCGCGCGCTGCGTTGCTCCGGCCGCATGCTGCCGGCACTTCGGGGCGCCTCGCCGCCGGGATCGGCGGGGGAATTGTTCCATCGGAGGATATCCGTCCGGCGAGACCCGGGCAACCTGCTCTCTCGGGTGGCGCGGTGCGGGCCTCACCGGGCCGCGGCCATTGACAGGGGCGGGCGCGAGGGCGATATCTCCGGCACGACCGGGCCGCGCGGGCGGCTGAGGAGGTGGCTCTTGACGCGGGCGCGCGCGGTGGTGGTGATGGCAGCGGGGCAAGGCACCAGGATGCGCTCACAGCGCGCCAAGGTGCTGCACACGGTGGCCGGGCGGCCCATGATCCACTATCCGGTGCGCAGCGCGCTGGCGCTCGGCGCCGAGCGGGTGGTGGTCATCGTCGGGCATCAGCGCGAGGCGGTGGAAGCCTATCTGGCGCAGGCGTTTGTCGGCGCGCCGGTGGTGACCGCGGTGCAGGAAGAGCAGCGGGGCACCGCGCACGCGGTCGAGTGCGCCCGGGATGCGCTGGCCGGCTTTGCGGGCGACGTCTTCATCTTGTCGGGCGATGTGCCCACCTTGCCGAACGCCCTGATCGAGCGTCTCGACGCGGAGACCGGAGCGGCGACGCTGGGCCTGTTGAGCATGCGGCTGCCCGATCCCGCGGCCTATGGGCGCATCGTGCGCGACGACGCCGACGTGGTGCAGCGCATCGTTGAGTTCCGCGACGCTTCGGATGACGAGAAGAAGATCGACGAGGTGAACGCGGGCATCTACCGCGTCGACGCCAGATTCCTCTTCACCGAGCTGCGCGCGGTGGGCACCGACAACGCGCAGGGCGAGTATTACCTGACCGATCTGGTGGCGGCGGCGGCGAAGGCCGGCGGGGCCCGCGCGGTGGTGCTGACCGGCGACGAAGCGGCGCAGGCGGCGGGCGTGAACGATCGCCTCGACCTGGCGGCCGCCGAGCGGCGCATGCAGGCGCACCTGCGCGCCGAGCTGATGCGGGCGGGCGTCACGCTGGTCGATCCGGCGCGGTTTTTCGTGCACGACGGGGTCGAGATCGGGGCCGACACCGTGATCGAGCCCGATGTCGCCTTGCTGGGCAACACCCGCATCGGCGCCGATTGCGTGCTGGAGCAGGGCTCGCGCATCGCCGACAGCGAGGTGGCCGAAGGCGCGCTGATCCGCGCGATGTGCCACCTGGAGGGCGCCAAAGTGGGCCCGCGCTGTCAGGTCGGGCCGTTTGCGCGTCTACGCGAGGGCACCGTGCTGCACGCGAAGGTCAAGGTGGGCAATTTTGTCGAGACCAAGAAGGCCGAGCTGTTCGAGGGCGCCAAAGCGAGTCACCTCAGCTATCTGGGCGACGCCTCGGTCGGCGCGGGCGCAAACATCGGCGCGGGCACCATCACCTGCAACTACGACGGGGTGCGCAAGCATCGAACCGAGATTGGGGCCGGCGCTTTCATCGGCTCCGATACGCAGTTGGTGGCGCCGGTGACGGTGGGCGAAGGGGCCTATGTGGGCGCTGGCAGCACCGTGACCTACGACGTGCCGCAAGACGCGCTCGCGCTGAGCCGCATGCGGCAGAGGAACATCGACGGCTGGGCAGCCCGCAAGCGCGAGGCCGACGCCCTCAGAGAGGATTGAGCCATGTGTGGCATTGTCGGCTATGTGGGGCCCCGCGCCTGCGCGCCCATCCTGATCGGCGGTCTCGAGCGCCTGGAGTATCGCGGCTACGACTCGGCGGGCCTGGCGGTCTTTGACGGCAAGCACCTGCGCGTGGCGCGCTCGGTCGGCAAGCTGAGCAACCTGGTCGAGCAGCTTCGCCGTGAGCCCCTGGAGGGCAACGTCGGCATCGGCCATACGCGCTGGGCGACGCACGGGCGGCCGTCGGAGGAGAACGCGCACCCGCACACCGCGGGGCCGGTGACGGTGGTGCACAACGGCATCGTCGAGAATCACCTGGAGCTGCGCGCCGGGCTCATCGAGCGCGGGCACCTGTTCCGCAGCGAGACCGACACCGAGATCTTCAGCCACCTGATCCGCGAGCGCGTCGACATGGGGCTCTCGCTGGGCGAGGCGGTGCGCACCGCGCTGCATCAGGTGGTCGGGGCGTATGCCATCGCGGTGTTCTCTTCGACCGAGCCGGGCACGCTGGTGGCGGCGAAGAACGCGAGCCCGCTGGTGGTGGGGCTGGGCGAGGGCGAGACGTTCCTGGCCAGCGATGTGCCGGCGCTGCTGAGCCATACGCGCGAGGTGGTCTATCTGCACGAGGGCGAGCTGGCGGTGCTGACGCGCGACGGGGTGAAGCTGATGACGCTCGACGGCACGCAGGTCGATCGCGCGCCGAAGCACATCACCTGGACGCCTTCGCAGGCCGAAAAAGACGGCTACAAGCACTTCATGCTCAAGGAGATTCATGAACAGCCGCGCGCGCTGACCGATACGATGCGCGGCCGCGTCTCGCTCGAGACGGGCGATGTGCACCTCGAAGACGTGCACCTCGACGCGCCGGGCATCAACGCCATCGAGCGGATCTATCTGTGCGCCTGCGGCACCGCGTGGCACGCGGGGCTGGTGGGCAAGCGGTTCATCGAGCAGGCGGCGCAGATTCCGGTCGAGGTCGATCTGGCCAGCGAGTTCCGCTACCGCGAGCCGCTGGTGAACGACCGCACGCTGTTCATCGCGGTGAGCCAGTCGGGCGAGACGGCCGATACGCTGGCGGCGCTGCGCGAGGCCAAGGCGCGCGGGGCGCGGGTGCTCTCGGTGTGCAACGTAATGGACAGCAGCATCGCCCGCGACTCGGACGATCTGATCTATACGCACGCCGGGCCCGAGATCGGGGTGGCGAGCACCAAGGCGTTCACCACGCAGATGATGGCGCTACAGCTGCTGGCGCTGTGGCTCGGGCGGCGGCGCGGCACGATCGACGCGGATGCAACGCGCAAGCGGCTCGAAGCGCTGGTGCTGCTGCCCGGCCAGATCGAAGAGCTGCTGACCCGCGCGGGCGAGGTCGAGAAGGTGGCCGCGCAGTTCGTGCACGCCCGCGACTTCTTGTTCCTCGGGCGCGGCGAGAACTTCCCCATCGCGTTGGAAGGCGCGCTGAAGCTCAAGGAGATCAGCTATATCCACGCCGAGGGCTACGCGGCGGGCGAGATGAAGCACGGGCCGATCGCGCTGATCGACGAAGACATGCCGGTGGTGGTGATCACGCCCGAGGGCAGCCATTACGAGAAGACGGCGAGCAATCTGCAAGAGGTGCGGGCGCGGCTCGGGCAGGTCATCGCGGTGGCCACCGAGGGCGACGCGGGCATCGAGGCGTTTGCCGATCACATCCTGCGCGTGCCGCGGGTGGCGCAGACGCTGCAACCGTTTGTGACCACGGTGCCGATGCAGCTTCTGGCCTATCACGTGGCCGATCTGAAGGGCACCGACGTCGATCAGCCGCGCAACCTGGCCAAGAGCGTCACCGTCGAGTGAGCCGCCTGCGCGTGGATCCGGTCGCCGGCCTCAACCCGGTGCAGCGCGACGCGGTGCTGCACGGCGAGGGGCCGCTCTTGTTGCTGGCGGGCGCGGGCAGCGGCAAGACGCGGGTGGTGACGCGGCGCATCGCGCGGTTGCTGGCCGATGGCGCGCCGCCCGAGAGCATCCTGGCGCTGACGTTCACCAACCGCGCCGCCCGCGAGATGCGCGAGCGGGTGCTCGATCTTTTGGGGCTGGAAGACGAGCCGCGGCTTCAGATCGGCACCTTTCACGCGCTGGGCGCCCGCTTTCTGCGGCGGCACGCCGAGTGGTTCGGGCGGACGCGCGCGTTCACCATCTACGACGAAGGCGATCAGCTCACGCTGGTGCGCGACGTGGTGCTGCAAGCGGGCCATGACCTGCTGGCGCCCGAGGTGAAGCTGGTGCGGCGGGCGATCGATCGGGCCAAGAACGCCGGCCACTCGGCGCGCGATCTGGGGCCCGAGCTGCCGATCGAGCTTCAGACCCGCCTCGACGCAACCGCGCTGGGCGAGGCGTATGACCAGCGGCTCGAACAGGCCAATGCGTTCGACTTCGGCGACCTGATCGTGCGCCCGGCGCAGCTGCTCGCGGCGCAGAAGACGCTGCGCGAGCGCTATCGCGCGGCGTGGCGCTGGATTCTGGTCGACGAGTTTCAGGACACCAACGCCGCGCAATACCTCTGGTTGCGCCAGATCGCGCCGGCCGACGGTCCGCCGCCGGGGCCGAATCTGTTTGTCGTGGGCGATGATGACCAGTCGATCTATGGCTGGCGCGGGGCCGAGGTGGAGAACATCTTGCGCTTCCCCGACGAGTATCCGGGCGCGCAGGTCGTGCGACTGGAGCAGAACTATCGCAGCGACCGGTACATCCTGACCGCCGCGAACGAGGTGATCGCCCATAACCGGCGGCGGCTGGGCAAATCGCTGTGGACCGACGGCGCCGATGGCATGCGCGTCGAGCTGTTCGGGGCGCGCGACGATCGGGCCGAGGCGCGCTGGATCGCGGGGCGCGTGGCCGAGCTGTGCCGCGATGAGGCCTATGCGCCGGGCGACGTGGCGGTGCTGATGCGCGCCAACCACCTGTCGTTGGGCGTCGAGCAGAGCCTGAGCCTGTTGGGCATTCCGTATCGGGTGCTGCGCGGGCGGGCGTTTTTCGACCGCGCCGAGGTGCGCGACGCGCTGGCCTACGCCCGGCTGCTGGTGAACCCGGACGACGAGATCGCGCTGCGGCGGGCGATCAACGCGCCGAGCCGTGGGCTGGGGCCAAAGACGCTCGGTCGCGTGGCGGCGTTGGCGGCCCGCGATGGTGGGTCGCTCTGGGCCGCGCTGACCGCGGCGCTCGACGAAGGCGTGCTCAAGGGCAAGGCGGGGGCGGCGGTGCGGGCTTTCATGCCGCTGATCGAAGCCCATCGCGAGCAGCTCGGCGAAGATGGCCGGCCGCTCGATGAGCAGCCAGCGGCCGATCGGCTGCGCGCCGTGTTGACCGAGACCGGCTTTCTGACCGAGCTGAAATCCGACGCGCGGCTCGGCGAAGAGGAGCGGCAGCGACACGAGAACGTCGAGCAGCTTCTGTCGGTGCTGACCGCGTTTGCCACCGAGGGCCCGGCGCCGTCGCTGGCGGCGTACCTGGAGAACGTGAAGCTGCAAAGCGAGGTCGACGCGGCCGACAGCAGCCTGGGCGCGGTCTCGCTGATGACGGTGCACACCGCCAAAGGGCTCGAATTTCCAGTCGTTTTTGTCATGGGGCTCGAAGAGGGCGTCTTCCCCCACAAGCGATCGATCGAGGCCGATGACGTCGAAGAGGAGCGCCGGCTTTGTTACGTGGCCATCACCCGGGCGCGACAGCGGCTCTGCCTGACCTGGGCCCGCTTTCGGCGCGGGTTTGGCGAGATGGGCGAGAGCCGGGCCAGCCGCTTCCTCGGCGAGCTGCCATCCGATGCGCTCGAGCCGCGGTATCAGCCCGATCAAGGGCCGCGGACGGCCCGGCCGATGCGCTCGATGCGGCGGCTGCGGCCCTCGCTGGCGGGCGCCGATGAGCTCTTCTCTGACCGCCTGCCCGGGCCCGACTTCGGCGGCGGCGGCGAGACCTTCCGGCCGGGCATGAAGGTCTGGCACGCGCAGCTCGGCGCGGGCGTGGTGCAGCGCGTGCGCATCGGCCTGCACACCACCCTGACCGTCGACTTCCCCGACATCGGCACGCGCACGATCGCCGCCGATTACGTCTCGCCCTACGACGGTTGAACGGCGCGGGCTGCCCCGCGGAACTGGCGATGCCTGCGGCGGTGTGGCACCCTTCGCGGTGATGAAGATCCGGTGCCCTCACTGCCGTGCACCCAATGAGATCGACGCGCAGCGTCGGTCGCGGCGGGTGGTCTGCACGGTCTGCGCGCTGTCGTTTGATCCCACCACCACCGAAGACAGCGACTCGCTGAGCGGCGGGGCCGATCTGAGCGATCCGGGGGGGGCCTACGGCCTCGGCGGCTACGAGACGCTCGACGATCCCGACGGGCTGCCGCCGCTGGCTGATTTCAGCACGCCCGACGCCGAGTTCGGCGGGCTCGGCACCCTGCCCAGCCCCGATGAGGCCGATGACTTCGACCGCCTGCCCATCGGTCGCGGAAGCGCGAATCAACTCGCGGCCATCCTGTCACCGCGCAGCGCCGCGCGCGACGCGCTCGACGGCAAGACGATGGACGACTCGCCCGACTTCCGCTTCGGTCAGGACAGCGCGCCGGTCAGCCGGGCGACCTCGGGCATGGCCCATCTGCGGCCGGCCGCTGGTCGCCGTGTGCCGCAGGACGTGCCGACGCGCGGCGCGGTGATGCCCCTGCCCCGCGAGGCGTTTCTCGACCACCCCCCGACGCTGGATGCCGAGGAGGAGGAGTCGACCCGCGTGGTCGACCCGGTCTACGTCGATCAGGTCATGTCGCAGGCGCCGGCCGCGCTGGGCTCCAATCCGCCCCAGCCGACGGGCTGGCGGGTGCGCAATGAGCGCGGCGTGGTCTACGAGCTGATGACGGTCGACGCGGTCGTCGCCTGGCTGGAGGGCAAGCCCGACATCCGCGGGGTCAAGATCGCGCGCGGCGACGGGCCCTTCGAAGAGGTCAGCGCCTTCCCCGAGCTGGCCGGGCGAGTGGGCAAGCGCAGCTTCACTGAACCGCCGCTGTCGCTCGACACGACCCGGGCCAGCGAGCGGCACGGCGGCGCGATCACGCGCGACCGGCCGACCGTGGTGCGAGCGCCCGAGCCGGCCACGGTGGCGGCGGCGCGCAAGCCTTCGGTTGAGAACCCCGTCGGCCTGGCCCACGTGCTCGGGCTCGCCCTGGCCGGCTTCGTGCTGGCGACCGGGGTGGTCGGCGCGAGCGTGGCGCTCGGCTGGATGAGCCTGCCACCGGCCATCGAGGCGGCGAGCGCCGCGTCGGCGGCGACCCCGTCGCCCCGGCTGGCGCAGGCCATTCAGGAGTTCGAGGCGGAGAACTACACGGCAGCGACCAATCTTCTGCAACGCCTCGCTCGGGAGGAGGACGCGGCCGATCCGCGCGTGCACCGTTATCTGGCGCTGGCGTTGTACCGGACCGACCGCAACCGGGAGGCCCGCCGGGCCCTGGCCGAGTACCGACGACGCATGCGGCGGGCGAGCGGAGACGATGAAGGTCAACTGCGAGAAGTGCAGCACTGAGTTCGAGTTCGACGACGCGAAGATCCCCGAGGCGGGCATCACGGTCAAGTGCACCCATTGCGGGCACCTCTTCCGCGTCGAAGGGCCCGACGATGAGGTGTTCGCCGACGCGCCGCTCGGCTCGCTCGACGAGGTCGTGCCCCGCACCGGGTGGCGCATTCGCCGCCGCAACGGCGACGAGCTGGAGTTCGACGATCTGGCCACGCTGCGCCAGTGGATCGTCGAGCGGCGCGTGGCGCGCGAGGACGAGATTTCGAAGACCGGCGAGAGCTGGAAGCCGCTCGGCTCGATCATCGAGCTGGCCAACCTCTTTGTCATCGTCGACCA
>JAGQJJ010000069.1 GCA_020430675.1 Myxococcales bacterium | reverse complement strand
CGACGCCGCGCGCGCCGCGCCCGACCAGCCCGAAGCCCATTACAACCTCGGCGTGCTCGCCGAATGGCAGGGCCGCGTCGACGCCGCGCGAGGCCACTACGAAGACGCCCTGCGCGCCCGCCCCGCGTTCGGCCCCGCGGTGCTTGCCATCGGCCACCTGCTCATGCGCCGTGACGACGTCGAGGCCGCCCTGCGGCTCGCGCGCGACCAGCTCGCCCGCGCCCCCAAGAGCGCCGACCTGCGCAACGCCTACAACCGCCTTCGCCTCACCGCTGGCCGCGACGCCGCCCAGGTCGAAGCCGACAGCAAGGACATCCTGCGCGTCGACGAAAAGAACGTCGACGCCATGATCAACCTCGCCGCCGCCAGCCACGCCAACGGCAAATACGAGCTGGCCATCGCCATCCTCGAAAACGCCAAGGCGCTCGATCCCGACGACCCCGAGATCCATGCCCGCCAGGCCATGGCGCACGCGGCGCTCGGCGAGCAGCTCAAAGCGCGCTTCGTGCTCGAAGAGGCCACCGCCCTGCCCGGCGGCGCCACCGCCGAGATCTACAACAACCTCGGCCTCATCTATCACGAGGCCGGCGACTATATCGGCGCCGAGCTGCAGTTCCGCAAGGCGCTCGCCCGGTGGCCCGACATGCTCGGTGCGCGCATCAACCTGGGCAACGCGCTCAAGGGCCAGCAGCGTTACGCCGACGCCGATGCCGTGCTGCGCGCCGCGCTCGCCGACCACCCGCGCTCGCCTGAAGTCGCCTACAACCTGGGCATTCTCTACCTCGACGGCGCGTTGCCCGACCTCGATCCGATCACCCGTCTCGAACGCGCGCTTGCCTTTTTCGAGAGCTACAAGCAGACTTCAGGGGCTCGCGAGCGCGACGACCCGGTCGATGCCTACATCGGGGAAGCGCGCAAGCGGATCGAGGTCGAACGCAAGAAGGCGGAGATGGGGCGCCGCGCGCCCAAAGACGAACCGAAGGGGCCCGATCCGGCACCTGAGGCCGAAGTCCCGCCCGGCGGAGAAGAGAAGTGAAGCGCACCCTTGGCCCTCTGCTGCTGCTCGCCACGCTGTTTGTCAGCGGCGCTGCGATCGCACAGGAAAAGCCGGCCAAGAAGGGGCAACCGAAGGTGATCAAGATTGACACGATCACCGTCGAGGGGCAGGTGCAGAAGCCGCAGGCCTTCTATATTCTCCAGCGCAGCGAGCTGACCTTTCAGGGTCTTGAACCCAAGAAGAGCTTTGTTCCACTGATCTTGCGCAGCGTGGAGAAGGAGCCATTCTGATCCGCGCCCCCCTTGGCGGGAGCGTGTCCGGAGCCGGTGCAAAATCCTGCCCCCGGAGAGAAAAGAGTGGACCGCTGTTTTCAGGCGGTGTTATAGACTTCGAGCCGATTCACACAATTGGTTCAGAAACTGTAAAGATGTCGCTGGGTTGCGCATCCTGACCAGAACTAGGCGGCCGGCTTAGAGACCGCAGCGCTGAAGTATCAGCTTCACCCCCAAGGAGGAAACGTCGAATGGGTGCGGTTGCGAAGTTCTACTCTGACGGTGGTGCGTGGATGCACCCCATTCTCGTCATGAGCGTCATCGGCCTCGGGGTGATCATCGAGCGCTTCATCTTCCTGTACTTCAAGTACAACATCAACGCGGCGGCGTTCATGGCCCAGATCCAGAAACTGGTGATGGCCAACAACATCGACCGCGCGATCAAGCTCTGCAACGCGGCGCCCTCGGCCGCGCTCCCCAAGGTCATCAAAGCGGGTCTGACCCGCGCCAACAAGGGCCCCGAAGAGATCCAGAACGCCGTCGAAGAGGCGACCCTGGAGATCGTGCCGGTGGTCACCAAGCGCACGAACGTGCTCCAGCAGATCGCCAACATCGCGACGCTGCTCGGTCTGCTCGGGACCATCCTCGGTCTGATTCAGGCCTTCGAAGCCCTCTCGGACCCGTCGATTCCGCCGGACAAGCGGCAGGCGATGCTGGCCAACGGTATCTCGATCGCCATGAACACCACGGCGTTCGGCCTCATCGTGGCCATCCCCTGCCTGCTGGCTCAGGTCTTCCTGGCCTCGGTGACCAAGAAGATCATCGACGAGATCGACCAGTACTCGGTGAAGCTGGAGAACCTGCTCATCTCGCGCCTCCACGGCGGGGCTGGCGAGAACCGCTAAGCGGTTTGGGTGTCCTCTCATTGTCGCGCTGTGTCTGGCGGCGCGACAATGAGGTTCGACTCCACACACGGCAGGAAATCCGGTAGACCGGAGGAACATCGATGGCGCGCAGGCCTTCAGCCAAGAAGAAGTTCGACGCCGACAAGATCGAAGACCTCAACCTGGTTCCGATCATGAACCTGGTCGTGTGTCTCATCCCGATGGTGCTCTTCGGCACGTCGTTGGTGAAGATCGGCGTGGTCAACGTCAACGCCCCCCGCTTCGGCATGGGGCAGGCGGCACCGGATGACAGCGAAGAGAAGCCGCTCAACCTGACGGTCGGCATCGAAGAGGCGGGCTTCCGCCTCAAGGCCGGCGGGGCTGACATCTACCAGGTGCTCGGCCTGGCGCCCGAGATGGCCGCTGACCCGGCCGCGGCCGCCGCGGGCCTTCCGCCCCAGGGTGGCTTTCTCATCGCCAAGAAGGGCGAGGTCTATGACTACGTCGACCTGTACAACAAGCTGGTCACCATCAAGACCGCTTTTCCGCAGGAGACGATCGTCAACCTCACCGCCGAGCAGAAGATCCCATTCAAATACGTCATCAGCGTGATGGACGTGATCCGGCTGAAGCTCGACCAGGACTCGTACGGCGACTCGACCGCTTTTGTGGCCGCGCAGTACAAGTATGGCAGCGACGGTCAGATCGAGCTCCTCTGGCCTGACGTCGTCTTCGCGGTCGCGCAGTAAGGCGGGGAGAACGACGATGACCAGCCGTTCTGGAAGCTTCTCCGACAAGAGCAAATCCCGCGAAGAGCTCATCGCTGACTGGGTGGCCTCCGAGGCCGACCGTCAGCGCAAGGAGCGCAAGGCCCGGCGTCTGCCCGACGGTGAAGCCACCGTCACCATCAACTCGTTGATGGACGCGATGACGATCATCCTGGTGTTCCTGCTGATGAACTACTCGATCGACCCGCTGCGGATCGACTCGGGTGAAGATCTGAAGCTGCCGGCCTCGACCACCGAGATCAGCCCCGAGCCCAGCGCGTCGGTCACCGTGACCGCCAAGGGCATCGTGGTCAACGACAAGGTGGTCGTCGAATTGCACGACGGCCTCGTCGACAAGGCCGACAAAGCCGGCGACGAGAACAGCCTGAACGTGACGCCCCTCTTCGACGCGCTCAACGATGAGGCGGCGCGGCAGAAAGAGATGGCGCGGCTCAGCGGCTCGCGATTTGATGGCGTGCTCACCGTCATCGCGCACGAAGAGACAGCCTATCGGGTCATCACCGAGGTGCTCTACACGGCGGGCCAGGCGGAGTTTCAGAAGTTCAAGTTTGCCGTCTTGAAGGGCGGCCAGCGCGGGACTTGACCAACCGGCGAGCCGGCCAGCGGCGCTCCGGCTCTCAGCCATGACCGCCATGGTGAAATTCTTTCGCGCGAGTGTCGCTTGTCGGCCTCGCGCGTTTGCTTTTCTGGCGCCTGGCGGCGTGTTGGTTGAAACCGGTCCCGGCGAAGACATAGGCTGTGACCACATCGACGGCGGCATGACGGCATGACTTTTCCGATCGCCCGCTTCGCAGATGCGAAGCCGCACGTGCCCGGGCCGCGACGGACGACGCCTCGTGCGCGGTGCATCGCCGCAGCGCGGGGTCTTCTCCTCCTGATGACCAAGGACTGAGGGAGACGGCTCTGATGGCGCGAGACGGCGAATCCAGGATTCTCCGGGTCGGGATCATCCAGGGCGGCCGTCTGCTCGAAGAGCGGCTGCTGCGCAAGCGACAGACCGTCACGCTGGGCCAGTCGCCGCGCAATACCTTTGTCGTGCCCTCGCCGGGCGTGCCCAAGAGCGTCACGCTGTTTGAGGTGCACGGCGGCGCCTATCACCTTCACTTCCGCGCCGGCATGAACGGCAAGCTGACGGTCGACGGCGCGGTGCTCGATTTTCGCGCGCTGCGCGAGCAGAAGATCGCCAAGAGAGAGGGCGACGGCTACGCGGTGAAGCTCGGCGAGCAGAGCCGCGGCAAGGTGCTGCTCGACGACCTGACGGTGCTGTTTCAATTCGTCGCGCCCCCACCGACAGTGGCGGCCGAGGCGCTGCCGATCGCCATGCGCGGCTCGATTTCGCGGCACATCGAATGGCCGTTCATCAACGCGCTGTTGTTCAGCTTCGTGGTCCAGGTCTTCTCCATCGCGTTCATCGTGACGCGCGATTATCCCGAGCAGCCGCATGGCCTTGATGCGCTGCCCGACCGGTTCGTCGACTTCTTGATCACGCCGACCGAAGAGAAGCCCAAGCCGACCGATCAAGAGAAGAAGGACGACCAGGTCGACAAGGAAAAAGAGAAGGAGAAGGAGCCCGAGGAGGCGCCAAAACCCAAGGAGCGCCCCGAGCCCCGCCCCGCCGAGACGCCTGAGCAGCAAGCGAAGCGCAAGGCCGAAGACCTGCGCCGCATGCAGAAGCAGGTGCGCGACAATACGATCCTGAAGTTCTTGGGCAGCAAGGGCGGCGAGGGGCCGGGCACCATCGTCGACACCCTCAAGGACGGCGCGACCGATGTGGCCCTCGCCGATGCCTTCGCCGGCACCGGACTGACGGTGGCAGGGGCCGATGACACCAATAGCCGCAAGGTGGGCGAAGCCACCGGCGATGTGGCCGGGCTGGACGAAGGCGCGCTCAAAGGCAGCCGCGGCGGCCCGGTCAAGACGGGTGACAAAGGCCAGGAGGTTGCGGTCAAGGGCGCGCTGAAGCTGAAAGAGCCCACCGAGGCCATCGGCACCGGCACGCTCGACTCCGCGACGATCGAGAGCACCATCCGCCGCCGCCAGGGCGCGCTGCTCAGCTGCTACGAGCGGCAGCTCAAGCGCAACCCCAAGCTGTCGGGCAAGGTGGAGGTGCAAGTCACCATCTTGGAGAGCGGGCGCGCAGATGACGTGCGGGTGCTCGAGAACGCAACGGGTGACGATGAAGTGGCCAAATGCGTCTTGAGCAAGGTGGCGCGGTGGCGGTTCCCGAAGCCTGATGGCGGCTCGGTGACCACCTCGTTCAGCTTCTTCTTCTCCCCTTCGAGCTGAGAAGGAGGCCGACCGTGTGGCGATCGATCCTGTGCTTGTCGCTTGTTGCGCTCGGCGTCACCGGCCCGGCCGCCGGCCAGGGCCTCGACCGCGCCTATGCAGACGCCGAAGCGTTGCCCACACCGGTCAAGATCGAGCAGGCCAACCGCGAAGTGGCCGCCATGCGCGGCACGCTCTCGGTGGCCAACGAGCGCCTCGCCACGGCCAAAGAGAACCGCGACATCATTCAGGTCAACTGCGTCAACGAGAAGCTCACCGCCATCAAGGGGCTGCTGCGCATCTCGGAGCAGGCGTTCACCAGCCTGGGCGAAGCCGCCGCGCAAAAGGACGCCGAGCTGATCAACCACGAGTACACCAAGATTTCGATCGCTGCGCTGCGGGTCGAGAGCTTTCGGGTCGAGGTTGAGGCGTGCATTGGCGAAGCGAGCCAGTACACCGGCGAGACGCAGATCGACCTGAGCGTTTCGCCCGACATCCGCGAGGATGACCCCTCGCAGGCGGTCGTCGCCGACGTCTTCGTGCCGATCAACACCGAGCGTCCCCCTGCGGTGAGCGGAAGCCGTTGATGCCCGATTCGCCCCGTGGGTCCGAATGATCGGGACGCCCTCTGGCCGCTCCCGACCCGCGCGGCGGGTGCATGACCGGGCGCGACTCTGCGCCGCACGGCGCGGTGTGCTTGCGGTCGTCTGGTTGGGTCTGCTTGCGTTGACGCCCGCCGCGTCGGCCGCCGGCCCCGGGCTGCGCACTTCAGCGCTTGCGTTGCACCCCCGGGCCGGTGTCTCGGCGGCCTACGACAGCAATTTCTTTCGCGACGCCGTCGGCGAAGCAGCCGAGCCGCCGGACCCGGTGTCGGTGTTGCGCTTCGACGCCGGCCTGCGGCTTGAGACGCGCAACCCTTCGCGCCTGGGCGTCGACCTCGCGCTCGAGGCGGCCTGGCGTCAGGTGTCGGCACTCGACGATGCCTCGCCCGAGAAGGCCATCGAAGCGCGCAATGGGTTCGACCGCGCGCAGCTCGGCGTAGGCTTCAGCCTGCTGCCGCGCTCATCGGTGACCGTCGAGCTGAAGGGCCAGGGCCAGTACACCGACGAGCCGGCCTACGAGCGTGTGGTCGACGCGGGTTATCAGCGGCTCGAAGCCGAATTCGGCCCCGATTTTCGCTTCCGGCCCGGCGAACGCCCCGAGAGCCGCGCCTTTGAGATGCGGCTCGGCTATCGCTTCAACCTGCTGCGCTACCTCGACGCCGTGCCGCAGCTCGGCACCAATCGCGCCCAGCGCGACACGCACAAGTTCCAGTTGCTGACCCGATGGAACTTCTTCCCCAAGACCGCGGCGCTGCTCGACGCGCAGTTCTGGATCATCAACTACCCACAGGTGAACGACCTGCGCGACGCCCAAACCGCGGGCGCGTCGCCGGACCTCGACTCGACGCCGCTGCGCATCGAGGCCGGTTTGCAGGGTCTGCTGACGCCGCGCCTCTCGCTGACCGCGCGCGCCGGCTTCGCCCATACCTTCAACGCCGCGGGCAAGAGCTACCAGGGCTTCATCGGGCGTGTCGAGGCCGAGTACCGCCTCGCGCCGACGCTGAAGCTGCGCCTGGGCTATGCGCGGGCGGTCGGCGCCGATGGCTTCAGCAATTACTACACGCTCGACCGGGTGTTCCTCGACGGCACGGTCAACCTGCCGGCGCGGCTGCACCTGACCTTGCGCGGCGGCTTCGACCGCTATGTCTACAGCACCGTCGGCGCCACCGAGTGGGCGCCGGAGCGCATCGAGCCCATCCTGCTGGGCGCCGCCGAGCTGGGCTGGGCGGCCACCGAGTGGCTCAGCCTGGCGGCGAGCTGGCAGGTTGAGAACAACCGCAGCGACTTCTGCTACCGCCTCGACCTGGTGCCCGGCGGCTGCGCGACGGTGGCCGATCCGTCGCTCGTCGAGCGCTCGGAGTATGTGCGCCACGTCGTGATGCTGAAGCTCGCCACCGAATACTGATCGATGCGCGCCCTCGCCCCCTTCGCCGCGCCCCTGCTCACCGTCTTGGCCTTTTGCGCCTGCGGTGGCCCCGAGGCCGCCGGCGTCCCGCCCATGCCCGACACCGAGGTGCTGCTGCAAAGCGCCGCGCTCGGTCCCGCCGATGTGGTCGAGGTGCGCGTCTACCAGGAGCGCGAGCTGAGCGGCTTGTATCGCGTCGGCGCCGACGGCGGCTTCGACTTCCCGCTCGTCGGCCGCATCGAAGCCGCCGACCGCACGCCGAGCCAATTGGCGGGCCTGTTGACCGACCGGCTCAAGGACGGCTACCTGCGCGACCCGCAGGTCAGCGTCTTCGTCAAGGAGTTCAACTCCAAGAAGATCTTCGTGCTCGGCGAGGTGAGCAAACCCGGCACCTTCATCTACGAAGACCGCATGACCATCGTGCAGGCGATCACGCTGGCCGGCGGCCTCAAGACGCTCGCCGCGCGCAACCGCCTGGTGCTCACGCGGCGCATGAACGGCGAGGAGCGCAAATTCGTGGTGCCGTTTGAAGACATCAGCCTGGGCCGCGCGGCCAATGTGCTGCTGCAGCCCGGCGACATCGTCTTCGTGCCCGAGTCATGGCTCTGATCCGGTGACGTCGCCGCTGTCAGCGTCCGGGCCCGGGGCGACCGCCGCGCATCACCGTCGCCGCCCCACGCAGCAGCACCGCAAACCGCGCGGCGGGCGCGCAGAGCCACAGCTTGATGGCCTGGAAGCGCGCCTGATTCGGCTCGCGCCGACCCGTGTGCACATCGGGCAGCGCACGAGCGACGCGCCAGACACTGCGGCGCTTCGGCAGCGGCAGCGCCCAGGGCCACAGGCCGCTCTGGTGAAGGCGGACGCGCCCCAGGTCAAACGACCGGCCCAAACCCGCTTCGCACGCCTCGGCCCGCAGCACGCTGAGTGGCGCCTGCTCGCCACCGAGCGCGCACAGGATGAGCGCCAGATCGAGCAAGGCCGCAAGATCACTGTGAAAAGCATCTTTGGCCTGATTGGTCAGCCACAGAAGCAACCGGTCACGCGACGTCGGCCAGCGCACGTTGACCGCGCCGAGCCGGCCCGCCTCGGCGCGCGCGTAGACCTCGGCGGCGCGCAGGCGCGCGCGATGCGGCGGCTGCGGCTCACGGTGCAGCTCGATCAGCACGTCGTCGGTCGCCAGACCAATGGCGTGCGGCGGCTCGCCAGCGAAGCGCTCGGTGCGTGGGGCGGGTCGGCGTCGCAGACCCGCCAACGCGGCGTCAACCGCCTCGAAGTCGGGCGACGGCAGCAGCAGATCGAGGTCATTGGCCGCCCGCGCGCCCGGATCGTCAAACAGCCGCTCGCCGATGTCAGCGCCCTTGAAGACCAGCGGCGGCGGCGCGCTCACAGGCCAGAGTCGGCCCAACGCGCCGACCCGTGCCAGATGACCCGCCAGATTCTGTGCCCAGGCCCGCTCGGCAAGCGCCGCATCGCCAGCGGCCATCGGCGCGCCGAGGTGATGCAGCGCGCCCGCCAGGCGATGCTGCTCGGCAAATGCCACCACCCCTGCCGGCAGCGGCGCGAGTGCACGGCCGGCGAGCCAATCACGGCACGCTTTGACCAGTGCGGCGGCTTCGGGCGAGAGCGGCGGCATCGACATCGACCCATCATCAACCGCGGCCCCCGCTGCGGCAACGCCTGAGGTGGAAGTGCGCATGGTGATTCGCTCCGCTGGCCCGACCGTCACCCCCTCCGCCCGGCGGGGGGCCTGACGTGTCGCGACTGCTCATCACCGGCGGGGCGGGCTTCATCGGATCACATCTGGTGCACGCCGCCGTCGCGCGCGGCCACGCGGTGACGGTCATCGACGACCTGTCGACGGGACAGCAAGAACGGCTGGCCGAGGTGGCCGGCCGCATCCGGTTCATCGAAGCCTCGTTGCTCGACGACGCCGCGCTCGATGACGCGCTCGCCGGGGTCGAAGCGGTGCTGCACCAGGCGGCGCTGCCCTCGGTGCCGAAGTCGATCGCGCTGCCGCTGGTCACGCACCGGGCGAACGCCGAAGGCACGCTGGCCCTGCTCGATGCGTGCCACCGACATCGCATCCACCGCCTGGTCTACGCCGCGTCGTCGAGCGCTTACGGCGATCAGCCCGCCGCCTCGAAGTCCGAAACGCTGAACCCACGCCCCCTCTCGCCCTACGCCGTGCAGAAGTTGGCAGGCGAGGATTACTGCCGCGTCTTTCATCACCTTTTCGGCGTCGAGACCATCGGCCTGCGCTACTTCAACGTCTTCGGCCCACGCCAGGATCCGCGCAGCGTCTATGCGGCGGTCATCCCCGCGTTCATCACCGGCATGCTGCGCGGCGAGCGCCCCAACGTCTACGGCGATGGTCACCAATCGCGCGACTTCACGTTTGTCGAGAACATCGTCGACGCCAACTTCGCCGCGCTGGCCGCGCCCGCCGAGGCCTGCGGGCGTGTCTACAACGCGGCCTGCGGCATGCGCACTTCGTTGCTCGAACTGGTGACGGCGCTCAACGGCGTCCTGGGCACCGACCTCGCGCCCCGATTCCTGCCGGCGCGCCCGGGCGATGTGCTGCACTCGTGCGCCGACGTGCGAGCCGCCGCGGCCGCGCTTTCTTGGCGGCCGGCCATCCAGCTCGCCGAGGGCCTTCGCCGCACCGTCGCCTGGTACCGCGCGGTCGCCGCGGCGACCAAACCGACTGCCGTCGCCCGACTTGCTTGACCGCGCGCGCCTCGTCAGAATGCCCACCTTCGCCGCCCGCCGCGGCCCGTCCCAGTGAGGAAGTCATGAGCGAACTCGTCAAGAAGCTGGAGCGCCGCGAGGCGCGGGTCGGTGTCATCGGTCTCGGCTACGTCGGCCTGCCCCTGGCCGCGGCCTTCGCCCGCGTCGGCTTCGACGTGCTCGGCTTTGAGGTCGACCGCCGCAAGATCGACGCCGTCAACGCGCGCCACTCCTATATTCCCGACGTGCCCGAGGAAGAGCTGGCCGAGGTCGTCGGCAACGGCAAGCTGCGCGCCACGGGCGACTTCGCCGAGCTGGCCACCTGCGACGCCATCAGCGTCTGCGTGCCCACCCCGCTCAACAAGACCCGCGACCCCGATCTCACCTATATCGTCGACGCCAGCCGCCGCATCTCGCGCTTCTTGCAGCGCGGCCAGCTCATCGTGCTCGAGAGCACCACCTACCCCGGCACCACGGTCGAGGTCGTCGCGCCCGAGCTGGAGAAATCGGGCCTCAAGGTCGGCCGCGACTTCCACCTCGCCTTCAGCCCCGAGCGCATCGACCCGGGCAACCCCAGCTTCAATGTGGTGAACACGCCCAAGGTGCTCGGCGGCATGACCCCCGAGTGCAACGAAGCCACGCGCGCCCTCTACTCGGCCATCATCCCCAACATGGTGCCCGTCTCGAGCCCCACCGCCGCCGAGATGGTCAAGCTGCTGGAAAACACCTTCCGCGCGGTCAACATCGGCCTCGTCAACGAGATGGCCATCATCGCCGACAAGCTCGGCCTCGACATCTGGGAGATCGTGGAAGCCGCGGCGAGCAAACCTTTTGGTTTCATGCCCTTCTACCCCGGCCCCGGCCTCGGCGGGCACTGCATCCCCATCGACCCGCATTACCTGAGCTGGAAGCTGCGCACCCTCAACTACCGCACCCGCTTCATCGAGCTGGCCGACGACATCAACCGCAACATGCCCGACCATGTCGTCAACCGGGTCGCGTTTGCGCTCAACGAAGACCTCAAGCCCATCAAGAGCTCGCGCATTCTGGTGCTGGGCGTCGCCTACAA
>JAGQJJ010000696.1 GCA_020430675.1 Myxococcales bacterium | reverse complement strand
CTTCGAGCGCGTCGGGCATGCAGGCCCGCCCGCAGTCCAGATCGGCCGGCGCGCACTGAGACGCCGCGCGGCCCTCGACGCTCTCGACCCGCACGCAGACCTCGTCGCGGCCGCAGCTATCGGCAGCGCCGGGGTCGCAAGCGCGGGTGCACAAAGCGTCGCCTTCAAGAAGCGGCACGCAAAGATCGTCGGCGCCCCCGCATTGCGCGTCAGCCCGGCACGGCGTGCACGGCGCATTGCCCATCTGCCCGGCAGCGCCGCCGCGCACATCGATCGCGTAGATCTCGCTGACCGCGGTGTGGTCGCAGCGCGTGCGCTCCGCATCGTCGTCATCGGTGGCGAGCAGCGCGTAGTACAGGGTGCCCGCCTCGCCTTCCGCGAGCCCCGGATTCGGCACGACGGCGCTCCAATCGCCCTCGCCTATCGCAAACGCCGCCGCGGCCCCGCCAAAGAGGTCGGCCGCGGTCTCCGGCACCGTCTCGGGTTCAAAGGCATAAACCACGACCGGCGGCACCTTCAGGCCCAGATCATCGCTGAACCGCGCGTGCAAGGTGAGGTCGAGCGGGCCCTCCAATGACGCGGGCGGCGCGTGCTCGATGCGCGGCGGCGCGCCCGGGCAGCCGGCGGCGTCGGGGCGCACAAAGCGCAAGAAGTAGCGACGGCTGATCGGCTCGTCAGCCCCGATCGGCCGCGCACCGATGCGCAGCTGGTGGTGCACCGAGCGGTCGAGCTGAGCGTCGGTCGGGCACCACGAGATGGCCTTGACCTTGCCCGGACCATCGGGCGCCACCATCAGCGGCGCGCACAGGGCGTCGGGCACATCGCATTGCGCCGCGGGCGGCGCGGTCACCTCGATCGCGACCCCGTCATCGGGCAGCGCCGAGTCGACCTCGATCGGCACCTCGGCGCACGGCTCGGCCACGACCAGCCCCTCGCCGACCGGGGCCACGAAGCGCAGCGTTCGGCGGCCCACCGCGCCGCGCTGAACGGTGACCTGCAGACTGCGCTCGGCGCGCAGGCCCTGAGGGTCGGCGGCCATGATGGTGAGGCCGTAGACCACCTGCTCGGCGTCGCGCACATCGGCTTCGGCGGGCGTCCAGCTGAAGACCGCGCCGCCGACGACCGCCTCGATGCGCGGCTGGCCGGCGCGCTCCTGCGCCAGCGACGGCGGGTCGGGGTCGAAGCGGAAGTCGAAGCGCAGGGCCTCGCCCTCGGGATCCAAGGCGGCGACCCGCAGCGTGCCTTCGATGTTGACCTGGAAGATCGTGTCGACCAGCGGCGCGACGGTCGGCGGCCGGCTCGACTCTTCGTGGCAGGCGGTGGCAAACAGAGTCGCCACCAGGACCGCGACGCCGCAGCGCCGCAGCTTCGACATGCGCGGCGCGACGGCTTCGAGGGAGCTCAAGTGATTTGCAGTGGCCGCACGCGCCGTGCCCGACCAACGCGCGTTGGCGTCTTCGGCCCCCGGCGCGGCGCGCTCGATGGCGCCGCCGACCGCTGTGAAACGGGATCGCATCTTCCCGCCGGTCTCCCCAGCCGTCGCTCACCGCGGGCGACGGCTCGTTCGTTCATGATGCGAATGAGGCAAGGTCTGCGCCAGCCCGACCTGAAGCCCGAGTCGTGGCCGGCGCTGCGAGGCAGGGTGATTCAGGGCGGGCCGCTGAGCGCCGCGTCGAGCGCCTCGCGCACCAGCGGCGCCTGCTCGCGGTCGCGGCGCGCCTGCAGCGCCGCGCGGACTTCGGCGTCGGTCGCCTGATCGGCCAGCGCCTTGACGACCGCTTCGCGCAGCATGGCGTCGTCGTCGTCAAGCGCGGTGAACAGCGCCGCGCGCGCAGCCGGCTCGCCGCCAAAACCCCGCGCCAGCGCGCGGGCGGCCGAGCGGCGCAGGGTCCCATCGGCCTTGCCATCGGCGAGCACCGCGGCCAACGGCGCGTGGCCCCCGGCCGGATGGCGCACGGCGAGGCCATCCATGGCCCGAGCGCGATCGGTCACCGCCTCGGCTGGATCGTCGATCACCGCGATCAACCCGGCATCCGCGGTGGGCGGCAAGGCCCGCCATTGCATGTCACTCGGTGGGTGGTGCATCGCCAGCAATTGCGGCAGATGAAGCGGCGTGCCGGGCTGCGGCGGGCGATCGGGTCGCAGATCGCGCAGCGTGCGCTTGGGCGCGGCGTCGGGCGCCGCGGTGGCCTCGGGCGCCGGAAGCAGGCCGCCGAGGCCAGCCGGCGCCGCCGGGCCTTCGCCGGGCGGCGGTTCGAGGTGCTGACACTCGGCGCCGACCGGCGCGGCGTCAGGCACCACGGGCGGCGCATTGCCACAGCCCACCACAGCGGCGAGCAGGACGAAGCGGAGAAGAGCGGCCGGCGTCATCGGCACCTCGCGAGTCGGCGGTTCGGTGGCGCCAGTGTACTCACGCCTGCACCCGACGTATACCGCCCGCCGCGCCCATCACTCGCTCTGCGCTTCGAGCGTCACCCGCTCGCCCGAGCGCACCACCAGCGTATGCGCGCCGGTGAGCAACGGCATCTTCGGCCGCGCCTGCCATTGCAGCAGCGCCACCTGCTCGGGCGAGGTCACGACCGACAGGGCGCCGTCGTTGTCGTAGCTGAGCATCAGCACCGCGTTGCGGGCGGGCTGCGCCCCCTTGGCCGGCCGGCACTCGATGGTCAACAGGTCGGTCGGGCGCTCGGCGCCTTCCGGCAAGCGGGCGAAGACCTGGCGCTCGACACCGTAGCCCTCGCAATGCGCCGGCACGATGAGCTGGTCGATGGTCGGCACGATGGTCACCGGAGTGACGCTCACCGTCTCGGCGCGCAGATGGCCGAGCGTGGGCGGCAGATAGACGCCGCCATCGCAGGGCACCCGCAGCAGGCCATGGGGGCACAGGCCATCGAGCGGCGGCAGCGCGCGCTCGTCAGCCGATGTCAGCGCCACCGCCTTCCACGGCGCCCGATCCTTCAACCGAGCCAGCACCTGGCCCACCTTCTCGGCCTCAGCGCCTTTGACCACGCTCTGCATCAAGCGCAGCCCCTCTTCCATCGCGCACAGGTTGTCGCCACGGCAGTCGATGCCGAAGCTCTGGCCGTCGGGTCGCGGGATGTACCGCTCGACAAACGGGAACTCGGCGCGAGCGCGCTTGCTGTCGAAGAGGCGCCCCAGCTTGTGG
>JAGQJJ010000695.1 GCA_020430675.1 Myxococcales bacterium | reverse complement strand
CGGTGCCCGCGCCGGGGACCGCCGGTCGTTATGCCGGCATCGAGCCGCACCCGACCTTCCAAATCGGCGGCGACCTGCGCCTGATGTACTACCAGCCCATCGACTCCGACACGCTGGGCCGCGACTCGGCGTTCTTCCCGATGCAGGCCGACCTCTACCTCGCGGTGCGCCCCTACAACCCGCCCGTGCAGAACGAGGGCCGCCTGACGCTGTTGTTGAACACCGGTTTTCTCGGCGCGCGCGAAGAGAAATTCGATGGCATCGCCGATCGCTTCTTCGTGCGCGAGTACTACGCGATGTACCACGACCTGCCCTACCAGCTTTATGTGCGGGCGGGGCGCTTCCTGCCGGCCTTCGGCTGGAAGACCGACGACCACACGCCCTTCGTGCGGCAGGGTCAGCGCATCTTGAGCCAGACGCTCGACCACGAGGGGCAGGTCACGGGCGTCGAGGTGGGCATCAACCCGAACTACGTCTATGCGCACCTGAGCGTCTTCAACTCGCCCGACCTGCCCATGACCGTCAGCAACTTCGACTCGGCGGGCGTCGACCCCTTCTTCACCGTCGACGGCGCCTATGGCACCGCGCTCGCCGCCGGCTGGCGCGATCTGGCCTGGCATGCCGGCGGCTCGCTCATCTATGGCCACCAGGGCGAGCGCGACAAAGACGGCCTGACCATCGGCGGCTATGACCAGATCGCCTGGTCGGTCGAGTGGGCGGTCAATTTTGATGTCATCGCCGGCGCGACCGACCTGCCACTGACCTATATCGGCCAGTACGTGCTCAACCACCGATTCCCCGAGGCCGGCCGCAATACGCTGGGCCTCGCGGCCATGCACCAGGTCGACTACCTCATCGCCCGCGGGCTCAACGCGCTGGTTCGCTATGACTGGGCCGATCCCGACGCTGAGCTGAAGTTCGACAGCGTGCACCGGGTAAGCGCTGGCTTCGACTGGCATCCGTATACCTTCGCCGAGGTCGACCTGCGCTATCGGCACAACTGGACCAACAGCGAAGAGCGCTTCGACAGCGGCCGCGACGAGATCGTGTTGATCCTGCACGGCTGGTACTGACCCCATGCGCGCGCTGGGGCCGCTCGAATACGTCGTCGCCCTGGCCGACCGCGCCGCCCGGCTCAACTTTGTCATGGTCGCCGACCTGCGCGGCCCGCTCGACGGCGAGACGCTTCGCGCCGCGCTCGCCGCCGCCCAACGCCGCCACCCCTTGCTGCGCGTGCGCCTCGCGCCCCATCGCTGGCGTCGGCTCGCCTTCGCTGAGATCGACACGCCCATCCCGCTCTGCGTCGAAGACTGCGCGCCCGAAGCGGTGCCCGCCCGGTGCGCCCATGAGGCCCTGACCGCGCTGCCGGAGGCCGAAGGCCCGCTGGTGCGCGCCGTGTTGCTGCACACCGGCCCTGAGCGCCACGCCCTGCTGCTGGCGTTTCACCACGCCATCGGCGATGGGACTTCGGGGACCTGGCTGCTGCGCGACGTGCTGGCGGCGATGGTCGGCCCCGTGTCCGCCGCACCGGTGCCGGCGCCCATCGAGCACCATATGCCGCGCTGGTCGTTTGGCGTGCGCGGCGTGTGGGCGCATCTGCGCTTCGTCACGCGCACCCTGGGTCGGCTTCGGCGTTTGCGCGGCATCCCCGGTTACCAGATCGCCGGCGCCCCGCGCATCGCCGGGTCGGATTGCGGCCTGTACATCGAGCGACGCGATGTGCCCCCAGCGATCACGCAGATCCTCGCCGCCCGCTGCAAACGCGAAGGCACCACCGTGCACGGCGCGCTCGGCGCGGCGTTGCTGCTGGCGGCGTTTGTGGAGAGCGATGGCCGCCCCGTCGTCGGCCTGGGCAGCCCGGTGAACCTTCGCGACCGCCTCAACCCGCCGGTCGGGGGCGATGTGGGCCTCTTCATCACCATGGTCGCCGGCCTGCACCGCCTCGATCCGCAACCCGACTTCTGGGATCTGGCCCGCGAGGTGCGCAGCGAGCTGCACGCCATGGCCGAGCGCGGCGACGTCTTCGCCGCCATCCCGTTTCAGGCGCGCTTCCTCGCCGCGCTCGCGCCCTGGCTCGGCCGCGGCGCCGCGGGCGCCCGGCGCCTGATGGCCATCGCCCGCCTGATCTGGCTGAAAGGCGTGGGCCTCAGCAACCTGGGCCGCGTTGACATCGACGCCCAGGTGGGCCCGCTGGCGGTTGACGCCGTCGGCTTCTGCGCCGCCCCGACCAACTTCGGCGATCTGGTCGCCTTCGCCGCGACCGTCGGCGGCCACATGACGCTGCACTTCGTCGGCGTAACGCCCCATGTGCCCGAAGCGGCCCTGACCCGCATCGCCGACGCGGTGATGAGCCGAATTCAGGCCGAATCGACCCCGTGAATAGACCGGGACGGCCGGTCAGAGCCGGCCGAAACCCTGCGCGTCAGCGAAGTCGAGCATGCGATGCAGCAGCCGCGGCGTCACCGCGGGCGGCGCGATGCCGCTTGGCTCCAATGCCGAGCGCGTATGGGTCGTATCGAAGCGCGGCGTCGTCGTGAAATAGGGCCGAAGGGTGTCCCAAACGCGCTGAAACGACCGCGTGAACGTGCTGCGGTCGCTCACCGGCGCCGCGCCACCGGCCGCGTCCGGCGTCACCACGAAGCCATAATGCTCGGCGAGCACACCGTAGACCTGAGCCACGCTCAGCGGCTGCGGGTGGGTCAGATGATAGACCGCGCCGGTTGAGTTCTTGGCCAGCGCCAGGTGCGTGATGGCCGCGCCGATATAGTCGACGGTCACCAGATTCACCGGGCCGGTCAGATCGGTGGGCAGCGTGATGCCTTCGAGCAACCACGGCCGGGTCAACCCCGCGCGAGCGAGGCGCCGACAGATGCGCGAGAGCGCCCATCCCAGCAGGTAGAAGCCCTGGAACTGCACCGTGCGCCCATCGGGGGCGGCGCCGATCACGATGCTCGGCCGCAGAATCGCCGCCCGCAGCCCCTGCGCCCGCGCCGACCAGACATGATGTTCGGCGTCCCATTTCGAGCGCTCGTAGGCGTTCTGAAACGGCGGGGCTTCGGATCGCACTTCTTCGGGCACAAAGCCGGCCGCGGCGCCACAGACGTATGCGGTGCTGACATGGAACAACGAGGCATCGGCCTCAAGCGCCAGCCGCACCATCTGCGCCGT
>JAGQJJ010000694.1 GCA_020430675.1 Myxococcales bacterium | reverse complement strand
CTCGCTCACGGTCGAGGACATCGACTCGAGCACCGTCTGCCGGGCCAACCTCGAAGTGGCCGATGTCGACCCCATCATCGAGGGCGTCGGTGCGCTCAACGCCAACAACCTGGTCGAGGGTACGCCGGTGGCGTTCACCGCCGGCCAGACGCGCCCGGCCAACGAGTTCGATCTGATCACCAATTATCGGTGGACCTTTGCGCCCGGCCAGCAGCAAGAGGGCGGCGACCTGCGCAACCCGACCTACACGTACAGCGATCAGGGCACCAAGAACGTCTGCCTGGCCGTGGCCGACGAAGACAGCGAGGTCGACCCGGTCTGCTTCGACATCGAGGTGCGCGACCTGGAGGCGATCGCCTTCTTCGGCGGGCCCGACCAGGCGGTCGAAGGCCAGCAGGTCACGTTCGACGCGGATGGCACCGCCGCGGGCGGTCCCGCTGACCCGCTCTCGCGACTGGTCTGGGACTTCGGCGACGGCAGCGCGCCGGTCGAGGTGCCGCCGGGTACGCGGTTCACCTCGCACACTTTCGAAAACGACGGCGTCTTTGCGGTCCGGCTGACCGCCTTCGATGAGGACTCGCCGACCACCTTCGAGCAGATGATCACCATCACCGACACGGTGCCGTTTGCCGCGGTCGACGCGGTCTATGCCAACGAAGAGCGCACGGCCTACGAAGGCGTGCCGCTGACGATCGACGGCTCGCAGTCGCGCGCCGGGCAGGACGAGATCACCGAGTACCGCTGGGACTTTGGCGACGGCGAGACCACGACCACCGCCGAGCCCACGGTGCAGCATGCGTTTGTCGACAACGGCACGTTTGATGTGCGCCTGACGGTGGTCGACGCTGATGACAGCCCGTCGACCGCGTCGGTGGTGGTCACGGTGGCCAACGTGGCGCCGACGGTCATGCTCAGCGCCAACGAGGCGCTCGGCGGCGCCGATCCGCAGGTCGAGCTGGGCCAGCCGGTCCGCCTCGTGGTGGTCACGCGCGACACGCCGCCGGGCCCCGCGCCGCAGCTGACCGCGCTGGTCGGCGATGTGGCCGCCGATCTGCCGCCGCCGCGTGATGGCATCGAGTGGGATATGGGCGACGGCAGCGCGCCGATTCGCGACGGCTTCGACACCGAATACACCTTCAACGCGCTGGGCCCGAAGGTCGTGACCGTGGCCATCTCGGATGGGGACGGCGGGCTGACGCGCGCTTCGATCCCCATCGAGGTGACCGCCGCGGCGCCGGGCATCGAGACGGTGGATCCGATCATCATCGACGAGGGCGAGGCGCTGAATCTCTCGCTTGAGGTCACCCCGCCGCCCCTCGCCGATGGCTTCGACACACTGGTGGTCAATGTGCCCGTCGCGCCCGAGGGCGCGGAGGTCGAGGTGGTCGATCTGGCCGATAACGCCAAGCGCGTCGATGTGCATTGGACGCCCACCTACTACCAGGCGGGCAGCTATCAGCTTCAGGTCCGCGCCACCGCCACGACGGCGGGCACCAACCGCCGCCGCACCATCCCGATCGAGGTGCGCGAGGCCGGTACGCCGCGCCTGGCCACCGTGGGCGGCACGCCCGGCCGCGGGGTGCTCACGGTCTACGATTATGGTCGCGAGGGCGGCAACACCATCTTCCGCGCCGTGGCCGAGGTTGAGCTGGGCCTGGGCGCCGGTGGCCTCGTGGTCGAGACCGGCGGGCAACGCGCTTTTGCGACCGTGCCCGGCTCGGACCGCGTCGCCGTGGTCAATACGCTCGGGGTGCCGCGCCTGCTGCGGCGGGTGCCGGTGGGCCAGAGCCCGGCGGCCGTCGCCGAAGGGCCGAACCACGTTTTTGTCGTCAACAGCGGCGACAACACGCTCTCGGCCATCGAGAAGGCGACGCTCAAGGTGGTCGCCACCGCCGATCTGGCCCCGCTCGACGGCCCGGCCGACGTGGCGTGGCTGCCCGCGGGCTTTGATGGGCTCGCATCGCCGCGGCTGGCCATCGTCTCGCGCCGCAGCGGCCACGCCGCGCTGGTGGATCCGGGCGCGGTGCTGGCCGGTCGGCCCGCCATCGTCGGCTCGCAGCGCCTCGGCGGCGCGTTGACCCGCGTGGTCGGCGATCCCAGCACGGGCTGGCTGCACATCGCCGACGCCAAGGCGCGCCGGATCTACCGGGTCAGCGCGTCGGACCTGACTGGCGGCAACGCCGCGGTCGACGGCGTCTCGACGCGCTTCGCCGCGCGCGATCTGGTTTACCGCGACGAGGCGCTCTACGTGGCCACCGGCAACGCCGTGCTGCGCATCACCGACGATGGCGCCAGCCGCGAGCTTGCCCGCACCCCGGCCATGGCCCTGGGCACCGCCAGCGAGCAGATCATCGCCGGCGGGGCGCTGGTCCTGGCCACGCCGGAGCGCGTCGAGAACTACGAACCCGTGGATTTCCGGCGCATCATTGATGCGGGCGGCAGCCGTGTTCGTCGGCTGGCATCGTTTGTGGCACAAGGCGTAGAATAATTCACGGTGACTGAAACCTTCACCAAGACGGGGGGACTGGTGACTACGATTCCTCTGCCGATGAGGCGCGTTCTGACCATCGCTGCGATCGCCGCCCTGTGCGGCGCCTGTGACGACTCTGCGGGCAACAACTCGAAGGTCGACATGGCCGGCATGGGCGGCATGGGCGGCGAAGGCGGCATGGGCGATATGGGCGATATGAACGACGCCGAGGTGGGGGGTCGACCCTGCGCGCGCGACGTTCAGTGCGAAGACGACGAGTACTGCCTGCGCGATGACAGCGGCGGCCGCTGCACCGAAGGCTGTCGTCAAGGCGACGCCGATAACTGCCCTGACGGTTCGTCCTGCAGCGCCGATCACGAGTGCGTGACCGATCCGTGCATGAACGACGACGCCTGCCCGGCCGACCAGTACTGCGACGTCTCGAGCGGTGAGTGCCTCGATGGCTGCCGCGATGTGGGCATGCTCTGTCCGGAGCTCGATCCCGATGGCCGCAGCCAGGTCTGCACCGAGAGCGTCGAAGGCGGCCGCCAATGCGTGCCGCTCTACGTCTGCTGCACCGGCGTCGGCGAGGACGCCTGCCAGGCGCGCACCCAGGACGAGTGCGGCAACGCGGGCGGCGACGTGCAGGCGAACGCTTTGACCTGCGACGGCAACCCCTGCGGCGAGCTCTGCCAGAGCGACGC
>JAGQJJ010000693.1 GCA_020430675.1 Myxococcales bacterium | reverse complement strand
TGAGGTCGCCGCGCAGGTCGAGCGCGGTCAGGTGGCGATCTGCGAGTCGGCGACCGGCGAGGTGTGGCTGATCGACGCCGAGGCCGCCGGGCGCGTCGCGGCGCTTGATGACCGCTGGCTGCGGGCGGGGGCGGGGGCGGGGCTCAGGCGTTGAGCGCTTCGAGCGCGCTGCCGCCGTCGGCGGCGCGGTGGCTCAGGCGCACGCGGCCGCGCTCGTCAGCGCCGAGCACGCGCACCAGCAGCTCGTCGCCGACGTTGAGGGTGCGCGGGTCGCGGTCGCCCAGCTCGGACTGGTGCACGAGTCCTTCGTGCTCGGCGATCTTCACGAACACGCCGTAGTCCTGCACGCCCGAGACGCGGGCGAGGTACAGGCCGCCCTTGCGCAGCTCGATGGCGATGGCTTCGATGGCGCGCCGCGCTTCGCGCACGGCGGCGTGCGTGGGGCCCAGGATCAGCACCACGCCGTCGCGGCTGACCTCGATGCGCGTGCCGGTGCGGCCCTGCAACTGGCTGAGCGTCTGCCCGCCTTTGCCGATGATCTGGCCCACGCGGGCGGTGTTGACCCGCAAGCTGGCGTGGCGCGGTGCGTGCGGGGGCGGCTCGCTGGCCAGGCGTTCGATGAGCGGGCCCATCGCGTCGAGGATGTGGCGCCGGCCCTCGGCCGCCTGGGTCAGCGCGTCGCGCAGGATGTCCAGGGGCAATGTGCCGAGCTTGTTGTCGAGCTGGATCGCGGTGATGCCGCCCGCGGTGCCGGCGATCTTGAAGTCCATGTCGCCCAGGTGATCTTCGTCGCCGAGGATGTCGCTGAGGATGGCGTGCGCCTCGCCTTCGCGCACGAGGCCCATCGCGATGCCGGCGACCGGCGCTTTGAGGGGCACGCCGGCGCTGAGCAGCGCAAGCGCGCCGCCGCAGACGGTGGCCATCGAAGACGAGCCGTTGGACTCGGTGATGTCGGAGACCAAGCGCAAGGTGAACGGCCACGCCGCTTCGTCGGGCAGCACGCCGAGCAGCGCCCGGCGCGCCAGGTGGCCGTGGCCGATCTCGCGGCGCCCCGGCCCGCCGCCGCGGCGCGGTTCGCCGACGGCAAAGCCGGGAAAGTTGTAGTGCAGCAGGAAGCGGTCGGTGCGCGCGCCGAAGAGGCGGTCGTGGTCCTGGCCTTCGCGCGGGCCGCCGAAGGTGGCGCTGACCAGCGCTTGGGTTTCGCCGCGCGTGAACAGCGCCGAGCCGTGCGCGCCGGGCAAGAGGTGGGCTTCGCAGTCGATCGGGCGAATCTGCGTCGGGCCGCGGCCATCGAGCCGGCGGCCGGCGATGATGTTCTGGCGCGTGTGGTGGCGGACGGCGGTGGCAAAAGCGGCGTCGGCGGCGGCCGGCTCAATGTCGGCCAGCGTGTCCCGCGCGATCGGTCGCAAGGCTTCGAGCGCTGCGCGTCGGGCCTGCTTTTCGGTGATCTTGAGCGCGGCGTCGAGCGCGGCGTCGAGCGCCGGACCCAGGTCGGCGCTGCGTTTTCCGGGAGCCGTCACGGCGCGCTTTTGTCGCCCGGCGGCTTCGCGGAGGGCGTCGACGGCGGCGAAGATGGGCCCAAACGCGGCGCGGGCGGCTTCGAGGGCCGCGAGCAGATCGTCTTCGCCGATCTCGCCTGCGCCGCCTTCGATCATGACGAGGCCGTCGCGCCCACCGCTGACGACCAGGTCGAGGTCGCCGCGCGTCGCTTCGGCTTCGTCGGCGCCGAGCCGCAGTCGGCCGCCGAGCCGGGCGATGCGCATGCCGGCCACCGGGCCGTTGAACGGCAGATCGGAGAGATGCACGGCGGCGCCAGCGGCGATCAGGGCCAGACCGGCGAGGTCGCTGGCGGCGTCGGCGCTGTGCACGGTGACGTCGACGATGGTCTCGGCGGTGAAGCCCTCGCCGAAGAGCGGGCGCAGGGTACGGTCGATGAGGCGGCTGGTGAGGATCTCGTGCTCTCCGGCGCGCGTCTCGCGGCGGAAGTAATTGCCCGGGATGCGACCGACCGCCGAGCGGCGCTCGCGGTAGTCGACCGTCAGCGGAAGGAAGCCGCCCTCATTCGCTTCGCCGCCGGCAACCACCGTGGCCAGGATGAACGTCTCGCGATGGCGAAGCACCACGGCGCCATGGGCCTGCCGGGCGATGCGCCCGGTCGACAGTTCGATGGCCTCATCGCCGATCTGAAAGCTCTGGCTGTGCACGGTCCCTCCGATGCCAGCGCGCAGGGTAGGCGGGTGGCGCGCCAAGCGAAAGGGGGTCGCGTGGCTGCGATGAGCCGTTGCACCGACCGGCCGATTGATGTTCGATTCGTGCGTGTGTCGCGCGGCTGACTCGCCGCTGCGCCTTTGTCACCCGAAAGGATGCTGCCATGCGCCCCGCTCGTTTTGTCTCGTTTCTCTTCGCCCTGCTCGTTCTCACCTCGGCCGGACAGGCTTTTGCGGTGGGCCAGTTTGGCATCCGCGTGGGCACCGGCACGTCGTTCTACGACACCGACGCCGACATCGAAAAAGAGCCCGACGTCTTCCCGTTCTGCATCGGCGCCGCCTATCTCCTCGACCTGGCGCTCGTCGAGGTGGAGGTCGACGCCTTGTTCTGGCGCAACGCCGCCGATTACAGCGGGTTCGAGATCACCGAAGACCGCCTCGCGGTGCCGGTGATCGGCAAGGTCGGGCTGCCGTTGGTGCCCGGTCTGCTCAGCGCGAGCCTGGGCGCAGGCATCGAGCCGCGCTTCCATCTGGCGACCGACCCTGAACCCGCCAACACCGATGACATCGAGACGACGGTCTTTTACGTGCCGATCGTGCTGGGCGCCAATCTGGACTTGCAGGTGACGACCGTGGGCGTCGAGCTGCGCTACGAACACCAGCTCACCGACTCGGTGAAGGACGATGACACCCGCGTCCATCACCTCATGTTCATGGCCGGCGTCTTTTTCTGAACAGAGGTCAGCCGCCGCGCAGAACGGCGGCGATCTCGTCTTCCGCGGCACCGAACTCGGTCAGGACCGCGCGGGTATGCTCGCCGAGTCGCGGCGCCGGTGAGGGTGGCGGCGGCTCGGCCCCGGGCAGCAGCTTGGGGTTCGGGTGCTGGTGCAGGAACTCGACGCCTTCCGCCGGGTGCGCGTGGGTGCCGAACAGGCCGCGCGCCTCGGCATGGGCATGCTGGCGCGCTTCGC
>JAGQJJ010000692.1 GCA_020430675.1 Myxococcales bacterium | reverse complement strand
GCGCGCTCGCCACCGGCCTCGGCGCACTCGCGGGCCACATCGGCGCCGTGGCGGCGACAGCGTTCGAGACAGGGGTGGTCGGCGGCGTCGCGGGCGCCATCGCGGGCGCCGTCGCGGGCGCCGTCGCGCTGGCCATCGGCGGCGGCGCGGTCGGCGCCTGCGCGCAGGGCGTCGTCGCCGGCAGCGGTATTTGCGTCGTCGGTGCCGTCCGCACCGCACGCGGAGAGCGCGGCGGCGAAGCAGAGGCATGCGGTGAGGGGAAGGGCTCGGGTTCGCATCGGGGGGTCCTCCTGGTTGCCGCCGATCCCTACAGCGAAGAACGTGCCAATTCTGCAGCCCGCATTGTCGCGTGGGCGCGACGCGCCTTGTGCCAAGCGCCCGCGACAGCATGCGGGCGGTGTCGTGCGCGCTTGACACCCCGCGCTTGACACCTGGTCAACGGCGGGCGACAAGCCCCGCACACGGCGGGAGGCGGCGATGCGCGTATTGGTCACCGGCGGGGCGGGATTCATCGGATCACATCTGGTCGAAGCCCTGGCCGCGCGCGGCGATACGGTCGTCGTGCTCGACGATCTGTCGACCGGGCGCCGCGAGAACCTCGCCGCGGTCGCCGACGCCGTCGAGCTGCACGTCGGCAGCGTCGTCGACCTCGACGCCGTCACCGCCGCCGCGAAGGGCTGCGCGCTCATCTTCCACGAAGCGGCCATCGCCTCGGTGCCGCGCTCGATCGCCGAGCCGCGCCTCGCCAGCGCCGTGAACCTGCGCGGCACGCTGCACGTGCTCGAAGCCGCCCGCGCGGTCGGCGCGCGCCGCGTGGTCTTTGCTGGCTCGGCCGCGGTCTACGGCCCGCGCGAGGGCGCGGTGCACGAGGACGACCTGCCCGACCCGCAGAGCCCCTACGCGGTCGACAAGCTGGCCTCGGAGCACTACCTGCGCGTCTACGCCGCCCTGTACGGCCTCGAGACGGTCACGCTGCGCTACTTCAATGTCTTCGGCCCGCGCCAGGATCCGAGCAGCCCCTACTCCGGCGTCATCAGCATCTTCGCCGACCGTCTGCGTCGCGGGTCGCCGACCACGATCTTCGGCGATGGCGAGCAGACCCGTGACTTCATCTATGTGGGCGATGTGGTGCGAGCCAATCTGGCCGCCGCCGAGGTCGCCGCGCCCGCGGGCCTGGTCTGCAATCTCGGCCGGGGCGAAGAGACCACGCTGCGCGCCGTGCATGACCAGCTCGCGGCGGCGCTGGGCGTGAAAGCGACCCCGCAGTTCGGCCCGGCGCGGGCGGGCGACATCCGCCACTCGCGCGCCGACGTGACCCGCGCGGCCTCGCTGCTGGGTTTCACGGCGCAGACCCCGGTCGCCGACGGCCTCGCGGCGCTCATCGCGCACCTGCGGGCCCGGCAAGAATCTACTCGGTGATTCGGCCGCCACTCCGCATGCGCAGGGCCGCTTTTGTCTGCGCCCGCCCGATGGGCGGGGCCGACGCCCCGTCGAGTCGGGGCCGCTTCCTCGCCGGACCGCCAGGTACGACTGCGTCGCGGCCTGTGGGCGCGCTGGCCCTGCACACGCGGATCGGCGCCCTCGGTCGATCGAGTAGTTTCGTGCCGGGCCCTCAGCGCAGGCGATCGATGCCCGTCGCGATGATCTGAAAGCTGCCGTCCGCGTCGCCGCCGGCGCTGCGCAGGTGCACGTCGAGCTGAAGCGTCTCGCCCACCAGCGCCTCGACCGCGTCGGCGTCGAGCAGACCGCCCTCTTCATCGACCAGCACCAGCCGCGCCCGCGGATACTCGCACCACGGGCCCTCGGGATAGATGTGCAGCAGCCAGTCATCGGTGAGGTGCTGCGCGATGCGGGTCTCGCCATGAAACAGGTCGAGCTGCACGTCGACCGAGTCGGGATCCATCGGTCCCGAGACACGCACCGAAATGTCGAAGTGATGCCCGCCCTGCAGGCCCTGGCCGATCTGGAAGCGCAGATCGGGTACCGGCTCCATCGGATGGCCCACCCCCAGCGTCAGCGTCGTTGGGGCGGGGCCGCACGGGCCGGCGCCATCGGGCGGCCCCGCGTCGATCATCGGATCAGGCCCGTCGCTGATGCAACCCGCGAGCAGCAGGCCCATGACCAGGCCCACCGCCGCGCAAACCCTGCGCCGTGGCCTGCGCTCGCTCCGGCGACCGTGCGCGTCCAACGCGGTCAGTCGCTGCTCGACGGCGTGGGCGTGCTGCTCGACGTGCTCGACGCGCTGTCGCTGCTCGCCGGTTTGCTCTCGGTGCTGGTCGTGCTCTTCGCTTCGCTCTTGGGCGCCTTGCCGCCCGAGCTGCTGCCATAGCCCTGGGCGTACCAGCCGCCCCCTTTGAGGTGGAAGGCGGTGCGGGCGACCGCCTTGACAATCGGCACCGCCCCGCAGGCCTCGCAGCGTTCCGGGGGCGGATCGTCCATGCGCGCCCAGACCTCGGTCTCGGCGTTGCAGGCGCTGCATCGATATCGGTAGATCGGCATCGGTCTTCTCCACGCGGGCGTCGCCGAGCCGATAAGCACCTCGCGCGCGGATGTCAAGGTCGGTGACCACCGGTTCGGCGCGTCCCCGATGAAGCATTCCGCGTCGGCCGTGATAGAATCACGCCGATTCTTTGCTTCCCCACGAGGACCCGTGCAAGAGCCGCCTGACGGCGCCCCCCCGCCGCGCATCGCGCCGCCAAGGCCCGACGCCCTGCCGGCGCCCGTGCTGCCGCCCGGTACTTTTCGGGCCAATCTGTATCTCTACCTGCCCGACGGCCGCATCGAATGGTACGCCCTGCTGCCCGGCCAGCTCGGCGACGGGCGGGGCGTCTTCATCGGCCGCAGCGAACGCTGCCATGTGCGCATCGACGACGACGCGGTCAGCAGCCGCCACGCGCGCATCCTCGCCGACGAGGGCGGGCTGCGGGTCGAAGACCTGGGCAGCACCAACGGCACCACCCTCGATGGCGAACCGGTCGACAGCGCGCCCCTGCCCGACGGCGCGCTTCTCGGCCTGGGCAACGTCGACGCCCGGTTCATCTACAGCTTCCGCCAGCCCGTCGTGCGGCTGTCGCTCTCGTTTGTCGAGGGCCCCGACGCCGGGCGCGTCGAGACGCTCTCGGGCGCTTCGACGACGCTCGGCCGTCTCAACTGCGCGCTCATGCTCAAGGGCCCCGGCG
>JAGQJJ010000691.1 GCA_020430675.1 Myxococcales bacterium | reverse complement strand
GGTCGACCACGCGCGCAGCCGGCAGCGCCAGAAGCGCGGCGGCGACCGCGTGCGCGTCTCGCTCGAAGACTTCACGCCGCTGAGCGTGAGCAATGACTTCGACGTGCTGGTGGTCAATGACCTGCTCGAACGCCTCGCGACCCTCAGCGAGCGCCAGGCGCGCGTGGTCGAGATGCGCTTCTTTGGCGGCCTGACGATGAACGAGGTCGCCGACGTGCTCGGCGTCTCGCTGCGCACGGCCAACGGCGACTGGGCGGTGGCGCGGGCCTGGATGCGGCGTGAGCTGACCCAGTGACGCCCGAGCGCTACGAGCGGGTCCGCGACCTGTTTGTCGAGGCGCAGACGCTGGTGGCCGCCGAGCGCGCCGATTTTCTGGCGCGGGAATGCGGCGCCGACGACGGCCTGCGCACCGAGGTCGAGTCGCTCTTGGCCCACGCCACCGATGAGCCGCTCTTTGCGCCCCCGCCCCTGCCCGGCGCCGACGACCCGCTTGGCCTGCTCGGCGCGGTGCTCGACGACCGCTACCGCCTCGACCAGTTTGTCGCCGAGGGCGGCTTCGGCGTGGTCTACCGCGCGACGCACCTCAAATGGAACGTGCCGGTCGCCATCAAGCTGTTCCGCCCCTTCCTCGATGCCTCGGCGCAGCAGAGCTTCGTCGACGCCTTCATCAAAGAGGGCGCGCTGCTCAACCGGCTGTCGCGCCAGACCACCGCCATCGTGCAGTCGTACGACGTGGGCGTCTGGCACAGCCCCACCGGCGCCGAGCTGCCCTACACCGCGCTCGAATGGCTCGATGGCTGCTCGTTGTCGGAGCTGATGACCCGCGAGCCGGGCCCGTGGCCCATCGAGCGGGTACGCGCGGTGCTCGATCCGGTGGCGCAGGCCCTTGAGGTGGCGCACCAGAACGGCATCGCGCACCGCGACGTGAAGCCGGCCAATATCGTGCTGATGGGCGATCTGAAGGCGCCCACGGTCAAGCTGCTCGATTTTGGCATCGCCAAGGTCGCCGCCGAGCGCGCCGGCGGCTTCACCAGCACCGCCGGCCAGCCGACGCCGTTCAGCGTCAGCCACGCCGCGCCCGAGCAGATCGCCCGCCGCCACGGCCCCACCGGCCCGTGGACCGACGTCTACGCCCTGGCGCTGCTCCACACCCGCCTGCTGACCGGGCGGCACCCCTACGGCGAAGGCTCGCTCGCGGTGCAGATCAGCCGCGCCCAGGATCCAGGTTGGCGCCGCTCGCCCGGTGCGCTGGGCGTCACGATCGACGCGGTGGTCGAGCAGGCGCTGGCCCGGGCGCTCTCGGTCGATCCCACGGCCCGGCCCGCCGACGCCGGCGCCTTCCGCGCCGCGCTCAGCGGCGCCAGCACGCCCACCGCCGAGCTGGTCATGGCCCCGGTTGAACCCCGGACCCGCACCGACCGCCGCCCGCTCATCCGCGCGGCGCTGCTGGTCGCGCTGGTGGTCGGTGGCCTGGTGGCCTGGCGGTTGCTGAGCTGAATCAGATGCCGCGCAGAAGGCCCGCGAAGTAGCGCGCCGCGTCGGCTTCGCCGCGGGCGCCCGAATAGCGGTAGGTGCAGGTCAGCTCGCCGAGCAGCGGATCGCCCTCGGGCGCGCATTTGCCGCCGTCGCGCCGCCACCACGCCTCCTCGACGCGCAGCACGCTGCCGCCGGCGGCTGGCTCGGCGACGATCTCGACCTGGAACAGCGAAGCGCAGTCCTGGCGGGCCTTGGCTTGCTCGCCCTCGGGCCCGGTCACCGTCACCGGCACCGGACCCGGCGACGGATGGGCGAAGCTGGGCTCCAACGACGGTCCCTCACGCCCCGGCGGCTGATAGCAGAAGAACGCCGTGCGCACCCGATCGGGCCGTGCGCCCGCTGGATCGACGGTGATCTCACGCTCGGTGAGCCGCGCCGTCGCCACCGCGATGGCCTCGCTCGGCGACCGCTCGACCCGCACCGGCCCCGGCGCGCCGCAGCCAACCAGCAACACGACAAAGAGCACGCGCTTCACAGCAACGACCCCTGCGACCCGCCCCAAGGCCGCTCGAAATGCATATACGCCAGCCGGGTGGCCACCCGCCCGCGATGCGTGCGCTTCAGGAAGCCCTCTTTCAGCAAATACGGCTCGTAGACATCTTCCACCGTCTGCTTCTCTTCGCCGATGGCCGCCGCCAGCGTGTCGAGCCCCACCGGACCGCCATCGAACTTGTCGATCAGCGTCAGCAGCAGCCGGCGGTCCATGCGATCGAAGCCGGCGCGATCGACATCGAGCTGCGTCAGCGCCGCGTCGGCCACACTCGGCGTGACCACGCCATCGCCCAGCACCTGCGCGATGTCGCGCACCCGGCGCAGCAAGCGGTTGGCGATGCGCGGCGTGCCCCGCGAGCGGCGCGCGATGATGTGCTCGGCGCCCTCGTGCAGCGGCACCTCCATCAGCCGCGCCGAGCGCCGCACGATGACCGCCAGCTCTTCGGGCGAATAGAACTCAAGGTGCTCGACGATGCCGAAGCGGTCGCGCATGGGCGAGGTCAGCAGCCCGGCCCGCCTCGTCGCGCCGACCAGCGTGAAAGGCTTCAGCTCGATCGGATAGCTGCGCGCATAGACCCCCTCGCCGATGACCACATCAAAGCGGCGGTCCTCCATCGCGGGGTACAGGTTCTCTTCAACCACCGAGCTGAGCCGGTGGATCTCATCGATGAACAGCACGTCGCGGTCTTCGAGGTTGGTCAGCAGCCCGGCCAGATCGCCCTTCTTCTCCAGCGCCGGCCCGCTGGTGACATGCAGCCGCACGCCCAGCTCGGTGGCGATGATATGGGCCAGCGTCGTCTTGCCCAGCCCCGGCGGCCCGCTCAGCAACACATGATCGAGCGACTCGCCCCGCAGCCGCGCCGCCTGCACAAAAATGCGCAGGTTCTCTTTGACCCGCCCCTGGCCGATGTACTCGCTGAAATCGGTCGGCCGCAGCCCCTGGTCGCCGGCCGGGCCCTCGACGTCGTCGCTCGGATCAACAAGGCGCTCGCTGCTCATGAGCACTGTCTAGCGCGGGATCTGCACGCCCGTCCAGTGGCATGCGCGCCGTTCACTTGCTCAGCCGCTTGAGCGCCTCGCGCAGCTCGGCCACGGCCACCGTGGCGCCGGCCCGTGGCACGACATAGCCCACCAGCCGGCGGCGCCCCGGGACGTC
>JAGQJJ010000690.1 GCA_020430675.1 Myxococcales bacterium | reverse complement strand
CGCACGACGGCGCCGTCGCCCTCATGCCCGCCGATCAGGATCCACGCCGGATCAGCGGCCAGGCGCACCAGCGTGGGGTCGATCTTCGTCTGCTCGGGCACCAGCGCGATCACGTCATCAAGCTCAACGTCGGCCCACCAGAGCTGGCCATCGGCCACATACGCCGCGCCCGAACCGTCGGCGGCCGCCCAGAGGCCGCTGATCTGCCCATGCGCCCGCCAGAAGAGATGCGGCGCCTGCCCGGTGAGCGCCTTCCACGCCAGCCGATGGCGCCCGGCGGCGCCGTGGGCAAAATAGAGCCGCTTGCGCACCGGGCAGAAGGCCAGGCCGGGCGTCGGATCGATGCGGATGGCATCGGTCAGCCCCAACATCAGCTTCGAGGGTGCCTCGACCGGCAGCGTGGCCGCCGAGGTGCCGGGGCGGTCGAGGTCGATCATGTCGATCTGACATCCGCCCCCGGGCGTGCGCCGCAGGTAAAAGACCTGCCGCCCGCCGGCCGCGAAGCACGGCGAATGGCAGGCGGTGCGATCGGGGCTGCCCGCGCCAGCGGTCAGCTTCTGGCGCTCAAAGGCCGGCTCGCCCAGGTCGAAGACAAAGATCGAGGTCGCCGCCAGCGTGCCGACGCTGCCCTCGGCCGCCAGCCGCTCGCCGCTGTCGGCGAAGGCGATGGCGCCCAGATGCCAGTCGGCGGCGCGCGACTGTTTCAGCCAGCGACAGACCCCGCGCTCCAGGTCGAGCAGCGCGATCTGGCTGTCGGCGCGGCCGCCCGCGCCTTCGAGCTGCACGGTCGCGGCGATCAGCCGCCCGGTGGGGTCGAGCGCCGGCGCAAACGGGCGCGCCTGCGCCTGCGCCAGCAGCGACACCTCGTGGCCGTCCGCGAGCCGACAGGCGTCCAGGCGCCGGCCGCGCGCGTCTTCAAGGTCGAGCAGAATCCAATCCACGGGTCAGGACACCCTCTGACCTTACTCGGGTGGCCAGCCTGCGAGCACCTCGGGCGAGGCGGCGATCAGCAGACAGGCACTGTATGACTCGGAGACGCCGTCGCCGTCCAGATCCTGATCCAGGTGCAGCAGGTTCGGCAGGATGGGCCGCAGCATGGCCAGCGGGCCGCAGAAGGCGGGCGGCATCTCGGCGGCGGCGCAGTTGGCTTCGAGGCCATCGAGCGCCGCGTTCAGGTCGTCCTGGGTGATCGCGCCCCAAAGCACGCCCTCGGCCAGCGAGAAGCCGTCGTTGTCATCGACCGCCACCAGGCCGCGGATCTCGGCATTGCTGAACGAGAGCGTCAGATCGAGGCCCGCGGCGATGGGCACGTTGAGCGAGAACACGCTCGGCGGCGTGCGCATCTCGCCGTCGCGCACCCGCGAGCGGTTGAACCGGATCAACGGGCGCCCGTTTTCGTCGAGCGCGGCGTCATCAAGCTGGAAGGTGCGGTCGGGGTTGCGGCTGGCGGTCACCACCGACAGGTCGAACAGGCCCTGGTCGCCGGGCGGCGCGAGGCCGGCCGCGATGAGGAACAGGTTGAGCTGCGCGTTGGTGATGGCGTTGCCCAGGCCGTCGTTGGCGATGCCGCCGACGAGAGAGAGCGCGTTGTCGGGGTTGCCATCGCCGTTGTTGTCGGGGCAGACCCCCTGGTTCATGTTGCCGGCGATCTCGAGCCGCGTCAGGCGCCCGGTGGCCACGCTGCACGAGGCGTCGACGCCGTCGCAGTTCTGATCGATGCCATCGCCGCACACGTCTTCCAGCGTGGGCGAAGCGCCGATGTTGAGGTCGTTGCAGTCATGCGCATCGCAGACCGCGCGGCACAGCGCGGCGTCGCCAAGCGGGCAGTCATCGCCACAGCCGTCGAAGCCGCAGTCGGGCGCGCCATCGCCGTCGCCGTCGAACTCTTCGTCAATCCGGCCATCGCAGTCGTTGTCGACCGCGTCGCAGACCTCGGGCACGGCCGCGCCGGCCACCGCGGGGCAGCCCGAGGTGCCATCGGGGCGGCACTCGACGCGAGCCACCATGCGGCAGCCGCCGACGCCCGCGCTGCACACGTCGCCCACATGCAGGCCCTCGTCGATGTTCTCGTCGCAGTCATCATCGCGGCCATTGCAGGTCTCGGGCGACGGATCGCAGGGCGGCATCATGTCGGGCATCATATCGGGCGGCGCCGCGTCGATCGGCATCATGTCGGGCACCGCGTCGGGCGCCATGTCGGGCTCGGGCGGTCGCATATCGGGCATGGCGTCGGGCGCGGCGTCGGGCGGCGCCATGTCGACCGGCACCAGCATGTCGCGCATGGTCATGTCGCGCACCCGGGCATCGGTCTCGGCGTCGTCCTGCGGCTGCGGCGCCGCTTCGTCGTCACAGGCGATCAGGCCGACGGACAGGGCCGAAAACAGGGCCGCGATGCGGGCCAGCGGAAAAAGGCGGGGCGAGGTCATGCAAATCTCCATCGGCCTCAAGGATCCATCGGCGCGGTGCGCAGCGGGCGCAACCCCAGGTCCGGGTTGGTGGTATTGGGCGGGAACGGCACGCGCAGGGCCGAGCGCAGCAGCCGGGCGAGCACGCCATAGTCGCCGCCGCGACCGATGCGGTCCCCCAACCCATCGGCGAAGACCGGGTCCACCTGCGCGCCTTGCGGATAGTCGCCGTACAGGTCGAAGACCCACTCGTAGACATTGCCCAGCATGTCGTAGAGCCCCCACCGGTTCGGCAGCTTCTGCCCCACCGGATGGGTCGCCGCCCGTTGGTGGTCGTACTGCTTCTCCGGCCAGCCCGACGAGTTAATGCCGCCCTCGTCGACGCCGCTATTGCCGCCGTACCACGCGATGCCATCCAGAACCGGCGCGTTGTTGTCACCCAGGATCACCATCGACCCCGCATATGTCGCCTCGGTCGTGCCCGCCCGCGCCGCGTACTCCCATTCGGCCTCGGTCGGCAGCCGATAGCCATCGGCCTCGGCGTCCAACTCATGGTTGGCGTCGTAGGCCGGCTTCAGCCCCTCGGCGGCAGACAGCGCGTTGCAAAACGCGATGGCATCATGCCATGGCACCTGCTCAACCGGCCGCTGGTCATCGCCGGCAAAGCACGATGGGTTGGCACCCATCAACACCCGGTACTGACCCTGAGTCACCGGCGTCGCTGCCACAAAGAATCCGCGAGTCAGCTCGACCTCATGCTGCGGCCCCTCGCGGTCGAAGCGCCCCGGCTC
>JAGQJJ010000689.1 GCA_020430675.1 Myxococcales bacterium | reverse complement strand
TCGGCCCCTGCAACGCAAACAGCACGACCCCCAGCCCCAACCCCATCCACATCGGCCGCGCCACCGCCAGCCGCACCCCCAGCCCATCGCCCGCGCCATCCGCCTGCGCCACGAACCCCGTCGTCGCCATGCGCAGGAAGCCGAAGCCCCAGTACACGAACGAAAAGACCAGCGCGCCCAGCGCGATGGCCCCCAGCCCATGCACTGCGCCCACCCGCCCGATCACCGCGGTGTCGGCCAACCCCAACAGCGGCGCCGACGCGTTCGCCAGCACGATGGGCCACACCATGGCCAGCACCGCCCGCCGCCCGGGCCGCCGCGCCGCCTCTTCGCTCGTGAGCTGCTGCGCCATCGGATGATGGGTGTAGAGCCTTCGCCCGCCGTGCGCCAGCGCCTTGCCGCTGGCCGATCAGACCCCGCCGCGCGATCGCACCACCCGGTGCCCGCGCAGCGACACCCCGGCCCGCGCCAGCGCCGCCTCCCAACCGGCGCGCGTGCCGATGCTCTGGGGCTCATCGAGCAACCCGAAGCGCTCCTCCTGCGCCGTCAGCCGGGCGAACTTCTCGTGGTCGGGATGACTCAACTCAACCAGCGTCTCTTTGCGGTGCAGCACCGGCGGATTCTCGCGCTCGGCAAAATCCGACAACCGCACCCGAAACGACTGCAAATCGAGCTTCAGGCTCCACGCCAGCGCCGGATGCGGCTCGGCCTCGAAGCCGGGATACGCCAGGAAGCTCACCTTCGCCCCATCGAGCCCCAGCTTCACCACATTCGCCCCCTCGACCGCGCCCAGATACCGCTGCGCGCAGCCGAAGAACACCCGCAGCGGCCCTGGCAGCGCGCCCAGGGCCGATGTGTGCACATACAGCGCATCGGGCAGCCGCTTGCCCACCGGCGACGCCGCCGCCGCCGCGCGCCGGATCGACGCATCGCCCACCGACATCAGCAGCGCATCCGCCTGGCGCAGCGCCTCGGCATAGCGGCCGCAGAACACCAGCACATCGCCCTGCATCGCCGAATCGAGCTCATTGAACTTCGGCCGCCCGCCGAAGCGCGAGAGCGCCAGATACACCAGCAGGTCTTCCGTCGCCCGCTGCGCCGCCTGCGCCCAGAACGCCTCGGGCAGCGCCTTGCGCGCCACCGCCAGCGCCCGGCGCAAGTCACCAAACGCCGCCTCCAGCGGCGCCACCGGCACGCCGTCTTCGACCCGCGGCAGCCGCCCGCGCGCCTCGACAAAGTCCAAGAGCGGCGCAAACTGCGCGCGATGCGCCTCAAACAGCGCCTCGGCGGTCACCTGTGGCACCGCCGACACCGTCACCCGGCGGCGGAACAGGCCCGCGGCACACGTCGCCCGGCGGCCCGCGTCGCGCACCACCGCAAACACCCCGACGCCCAGCGCCACCGGCTCGACATCAAGCGACGACCGGATCAGCCGCTCCAGCTCGCCTTGATCGAAGTACTTCTGAAACGTGCCGCGCGACGTCAGCACCCCATCGCCAAACGGCACCACCTGCCGCGCCGTCTCAACCGCCACCAGCGCCGCCACCACCAGCACCTGCTCGGCCAGCGCAAACGCCGCCCGCAGCACCTCGACCCGCTCATCGGGCCGCTCGATCACATTGAGCACGTACCCCAGGTTCACCACCTGCGACCGCCGCCGCGCCCCCGCCGGCCGCCACTCGGGATCCCACCCCACCGCGTCGACGCCCAGCGCGCGCAGATGGCGGATGTCATCCCCCCGCCCGCAGCCATAGTCGGTCACCGACGCCGACTCATCGACCAGCCCCGCCTCCCAGGCCAGCCGCAGCGGCCGCGACAACCGCGCCCGCCCGATCGCCGTCTTGTGCCGGGCGATGGCTGTCATCGGATCGGATGCCATGGCCTGACTCAATCCTCTTCGGCGCCCTCCAGCTCGGCTTCGTCTTCTTCGTCCGGGTCAGCCGGCACCACCTCGCCCATGGCCAGCAGCCCCTCGGCGGTCACCGCGCTGCCCAGGCACTCCAACCCGACCGCCAGGTCGAGCGCGCACGACTCGCGGATGTCTTCGTATGCCTTGGTGTCGGCCATCACCTTCGCCTCCGACACGCCCAGATCATGCGCCCGCCGCTTGACCCGATGACTCACCAACGCGGTGAAGGCCGCCTCGCGATAGCCTTTGCGCGCCTGCGCCAGCGCTTCTTCCGCGGGCGCATCCGCGCTCTGCCACAGCTCGACCAGCATGAAGCGGAACTTCGGCCACTCCTGCGGATCGAGCATGCCATGGATCAGCAGGTTGCGCAGCGCCGTGCTCGACGGAGGCACCGCGTAGTCATCGTCCTGGATCGACAGCTCACCCATCATCACCTTGAACAGCGCCTTCAGCCCGGCTTCCGAGGTGGGCTTGAAGAAGCCATTGACCGCGTCCAGATACTCCGCGAACAGTTGATCGAGCCGCTCGGCTTCGACCACCGGCGCCGAGACCAGGTCGCGTTGCTCGTCAAGCTCGGCCACCAGCCAGAAGAAGGTCATCGCCAGCGCGCGCTGAAACGCCGACGTCGTGAAGGTATTGGCATACAGGTCGGCCATCGCCGCCTGCACGCCCGGTGACTTGCGCAGCTTCGCCGGCACCGCGCTGAGCATGTTCTCGGTCCGCCGAAGCGAGAGATCCTTGCGACGCACCTCCAACTCATCCGCGCGCAGGTCGAAGTCGTGCTTCACCGCCTTGAGATGCGGGTCGACCTTCTCGCCCAGGTCTTTCTGCTGCTTCAGCTCATCGCGCAGCGCCTCGCGATAATCGGCGAACACCCGATCCATGCTCTGCCCGTCGAACAGAATGGCCAGGATGGGGCCCGCCGCGTCGGCGGTGCTCTTGCTCAGCGACTCATACAGTTCGAGCGCGGCCTGGTTGTTCGCCTCATAGGGCGCAAAGTCCGAGAGCAGCCGCACGACGAACCGCCCGAAGCGCGCGTCGAACGCATCGACCAGGACCGACGCTGTCGCCTCATCGCACGCATGCCGCCGCGACTCCTGCTTGCTGGCCGGCAGCTTGTCCTTGACGCCCAGCCGCTTGACGCAGGTCTGCAGGTCGGTGCGCTTGCCGAGCTTCACCCCGCTGATGCGCAGCCGCGCCGAGGGGTGATCGCCCAGCATCGCCTGCTCGATCAGGTGATACAGATGCGTCACCCCGCTGATCGCCACCGGCGAGTACAGCTTGTTCTTG
>JAGQJJ010000688.1 GCA_020430675.1 Myxococcales bacterium | reverse complement strand
AAAAACCCGTCAGCAGCAACGTGCGCAACAGTTGATTGAACCGGCGGCCGAGCCACTCGCGAAGCGGCTGTTGGTGCGTCCGCACATCCGAGCCCGGCAGCGCGCGCGACCCGATGACCACATCGGCGCCCGCCTGCAAGCGCGCCAGCATGGGCGCCAGCTCAAAGATGGGCGTCGAGCCATCGGCGTCCGTGAAGACCACGTAGTGCCCGACCGCCGCCAGCATGCCGGCGCGCACCGCCGCGCCCTTGCCGCGATTTTGGGGCAGCGACAGGCAACGCAGGCGCTCGTCCGCCTCGGCCAGCCGCGCCACCACCCCGGCGGTGTTGTCGGTGCTGCCATCGTCCACGACCAGGATCTCAAAGCGCTCGGCGTGCGTGCCCAGATAGGCCAGCGCGTCGCGCAACGTCGCCTCGATCCGGCCCGCTTCATTGAAGGCGGGGACGACCAGCGACAGCACCATGTCGGAAGGCAGCAGCAGCATGAACGACGAACCCCAGCCAGCAACCTCTTGCGCGTCCGTGAACCACCAGCGGCACGATGGGCGATTTGAACCACGTCACACTTGAGGCGGCCCGGCGGCGTTCTTACACCACCGCGCGTGCCCCGGGGAAGCCGCAATTCGTGGGCGGGCCCTGCCACATCGCGACGCGAGGCCGACACGTCCAGGTCGCGCCCGCACCCCAAAGTGGCCGATCGGCGATGCGCGGCTACCCCGACGTCTGCTCCCCCTCGGGCGGTTGCGCCTCCGCGTCGGCAAGCGGCAGCAGCGCGGCCGCCGCGTACAGCGCAAAAAACGCCCAGTCCACCATGCGCTGCGCGCCGCGCACCGCCAGCGACGCGGCGTGATAGAGCGCGATCGTCTGAAACAGGGCCAGCGCCCACGCCTCGCGCCCCGGCGGCGCAAAGCGCAGCCGCCGGGTGATGCGCAGCACCTGCGCCGCCCAGAACCACAGCAGCAGCGCCACCGCGGGCAGGCCGGTCGACGCCGCCAGCCCCAGGTAGAAGTTGTGCGCGCCGCGGCCGACCTGATCGGTCACCTCCACCGCGCGGTTCAGCTCGCCGAACTGGCCCAGCCCCACGCCCAGCAGCGGCCGCTCGGCGATGGTGCGCAACGCGTTGCCGACCACCACGGCGCGGTTGTCGACGCTGGAGTCATCGAACTCCAGCCGGCGTTCAATGCGCGCCACGCGATCCTCGGCGTAGCGGGCGACCAGCACCGCCGTCGTTGTGCCCAACAGCACCAGCACCACCGCCACGCGCCCCGACCGGCGGATGAACCACAAGAACGCGAGCCCCAGCGCCAGATAGGTGCCGCGCGACATCGTCAGCGCGATGCCGACCAGCAGCGCCAGCAGCACCCCGGTCAGCAGCGCCCGCTGCCCCGGCCGCGTCGTGCGCTGCCACCAGCCCACCGTCGCCAGCGCGGAGAACCCGAGCAGCGCGCCCAGGCTGTTCGGCTGCCCCACCAGCCCCACCAGCCGCGCCCCCGGCGTCGTGGTCGCCAGCGCGGCGATCACATGCACCACGCCGCAGACGATCATGAGGCGCGTGGCCACCTCGAAGACCCGCACATCGCGCGCCAGATCGACCATCGCAAACAGCGCCATCACATAGGTCACGGTGCGGGCGAAGGTGCCATACCCCGCCCGCGGCGCCACGCCGAGCATCAGGCTCGCAAACGCCAGCCCCAGAAAGCCGAGCAGCGCCGCCCAGAGCACCGGCCGCTGCAAGCCCCCCCAATCGAGCACCCGCCGCAAAAGCCACGCCGGCACCCAAGCCAGCACCAGAAGATCGGCCGCCCCAAGCTGGGCAAAACCGGCCGGCAGGTTCACCGCGTCGAAGAACACCGCCACGACCAGCCCATAGAGCCCCCACCGCGGCCGCGCCAACAGAACGGCCTCGACCAACAGCAACCCCATGCCCAGCAGCGCCTCGCGCGGCTGATTTGCCGCCAACCACCCCAACCCCGGCGCGGCCAGCAGGGCGACCAGCGCAAACACCCGAGCGGTCAACGCCGGCCGACGCGGCGCCGCGGTGGACGAGGCAAACATGCGCGCAGTACAGCAGCAGCGCCCCGGCCGTGACAAGCCAATGCACGCCAGCCGGCCTCTTCGTCCGGCCGGCCCCATGAGGCCACGCCAGCCCAAAGCGCGTCGCGGTCATGAAGGGCATGGCGGCGCTGTTGAGCACGGCGTGGTCGGCTGGCACGACGGCGCGGTTGCGCCGTTAGGCCCGCAGGCCATCCAGGGCGCCGAGAAGGCAGCGGTGACGCCATCGACGCGCCGCGGCAGAAAAATCATCTTTCTGCGCAACCCTCGGCGAAAAAGTACGGATGGGATCCATGAGCCCATGACTGCGAGGATCCCGTGCACACCCCCCTTCCCTCTCGTCGAATCGGGCTGCAAGTCAATCACTGCGTTGAAGGCACGCCGAATGGGATCGGGATGCCACCGATGTGCCTTGTGCATGCCATGATGGGTCATTTGCCGCCCCGTAATCTGCCACCACGATGGCTCCATGCACCGCCGACAAGGTCCGCCCTGACATGACTGCGACGACCCACCGCAGCGACACGATGCTCGACGATGGCTTCTCAATGGCCGGCCGCGACTGGGCGTGTATCACGGCCACGCCGTGCCCTGGGACGCGCACGCATCTCTTTGCGGCGGTAGACGGCGGCGAAGGGGCGCGCAGCCGACCCAATGCGGCGCCTGCCGGCCGTGACGGGTCGCCGCACCATGCCAATGCCGAGCGAGACGGTCGGGAATGCCGTCCAGCGCGCCCGCCAGCGCGTCGTCGACATCACCGGCCGCGTCCGCCACGCCGGGGTCATGGTGCTCGGCCGCCCCGCCGCCCACGAATGGCACCGCGACCTCATCCGCGACGCCGCCCGCCGCCTGGGCCGCGACCCCGACCGCCACGTCCTCAGCGCCACGACCCACGTCAACGCCAGCAACCTCTCGCCGCAGTACATCGACCAGCAGCGCGCGACGCTCAGCGAGGCGCAGTTCCAAGCGCTCGTCGAGTGCGGCGAGATGCCCACCGAGGGCCAGGTCTTCGCCGACTGGTCCACCGACCCCTGGCCCGCCGGCAACCTGCTCGCCGACTTCGCCTACGACCCGACGCTGCCGACCACCGCCGCCATCGACCTCGGCCGCGGCTCGCCGCATGTGCTCTTCATCCAGCCCGTCGAGCGCCCGCTGCCCGATG
>JAGQJJ010000687.1 GCA_020430675.1 Myxococcales bacterium | reverse complement strand
TTGTCCGCGTCGCTCGACTGGTCGTCGCAGCCGGCGAACAGCCCGATCAGGAGCGTCAGCAACAGCGTGAATGAGGTGCGCATCCTGCCAAATTAGCAGGCCCCGGCGGGTCTGTCCCGGCCCCCGATGCAAACGCCGATGCCCCCATCGATGGGGGTCAAGAGGCTGCGCGGCCCCCAGGGATGGTGTTCACGGGCAGGCCAACGCGCGATCGGCAGGAAAACGCGCCCCTGAAACCCGCGCCGTTGCTGGACTCACAAATCTCCGATGCAACCGGCTTCTTTTTTCGCTAGCCTCCTGCCGACTTCCCGACGCGGAGACCGGCGCATGGCGCGCAGCCCTCGAGCAGTACACGCAATCCTGGCTGCCTGGCTGGCGATGACGGCCGGGTGCCTTCCCCCCGAGAGCAGCGATCATCCGGCGCCCCGCGAGGCGCCCGCCCTGCCTGACCTGCCCGATGATGTCGAGCAGCAGGCCCCCCCCGAAGAACCTCCCGTCGAACCGCTGCCCGATCCCGACCCGCCGGTCGAGCAGCCCCCGGTCGATCCACCGGTCGAGATCGACCCGGTGGTGGTGGCCACTTTCAACGTCAAGCGCTTCTTTGACACCGTCTGCGACTCGGGGCGCTGCACGGCTGATGATTACGAGCACGTGTACGCCGAGTCGGAGTTTGAGGCGAAGGCCGATCTGGTCGCTTATGGCATCGAGCGGCTCGACGCCGACGTGGTCCTGCTGCAAGAGGTGGAGTCGGTCGCCTGCCTCGACGCGCTGAAGTCGCGGCTGGCCGACCGCTACCCGGTGGCGGTGCTCGGCGAGCTGGGCTACGCGGCGTCGCTCGACGTGGCGGTGCTCGGCCGCGATCGCATCCTCGCCACAAGGCGCCACGCCGATCACCGCATCCCGTTGATGAACGGCGGCACGACCACGTTCTCGCGCGAGGTTCTCGAAGTGCATCTTGAGGTCGACGGACGGCGCGTCATCGCCATCGCGGCGCATTTCAAGGCCAAGAACAACGACGATCCTGAGCGCCGGCTGGCCGAGGGCATGGCGGCGCGGCAGATCATCCTCGACGCCGCCGCCGCGCACCCTGAAGCGCTGGTCGTCTTTGGTGGCGATCTGAACGATACCCCCGGCTCGCCGCCGATCGACGCGCTCGAAGGCGATGGCGATCTGCTGCGCGTGGCCTCCGAGCTGGGCGACGACGCGGCGACCTATATCTGGGGCGACGACGCCCAGGCCATCGATCACATCTATCTGGCGCAGCCGGCCTCGGGCGACTACGTCTCGGGAACCGCCGAGGTCGTGCGCGATGGCCGCGGCCTCGCTCGCTCGGACCACGCCGGCCTGCGCGCCACCTTCGCCCTGCCTCCGCTCGACTGACCGCCCGCGCGACCCCGGTGCCCGTGCACTGGGTGATTCCACGCACCGCTCCGAATCGGTAGCATTCATGCCCTCTGGCGCCGGGCCTGCATGCTCGGCGTGGCGTCGGCGCGTTCTTTTTGCGCCAAGTGCGCAAAATCCACTGTGACGGAGGGGAGATGGGGGCCGACGAGCTGTTGCGCGAGCTTTCCCGACGGGGCGTTGCCGTCTGGGTCGACGACAAGAAGCTGCGTTTCCGCGCGCCCGCCGGCGCCCTGACCGAGTCGCTGCGCACAGCGCTCAAGGCGCGGCGCGATGAGGTCATCGCCGCGCTTGGAAGCGCGGCGCCGGTTGACCTGCCCGTCGCCGAACCCCAGGCGCCCGCGGCCGATGCGTTTGCGCCGTTTCCGCTGACCCCCATTCAGCAGGCCTATTGGATTGGCCGCGGCGCCCTTGAGGCCGAGGGCCTGGTCGCGGCCTACAGCTATGTCGAGCTGGCGCTCGATGACCTCGACCCGGCGCGCTTCGAGGCGATGGTGCAGACCCTGGTCGCCCGTCACGCGGCGCTGCGCTTGGTGGTCGACGCCGATGGCCAGCAGCGCGTGCTGCCCCAGGTGCCGCCGTTCCGGTTGCCGGTCATCGATCTGCACGCCGTCGACGCCTCGGTCCGCGCGGCCCGTTGCGAGGCGCTGCGCGCCGAGATGAGCCACCAGATTCTGCCCGCCGATCGCTGGCCCCTGTTCGACCTGCGCGCGGTGCGGCTTGATTTGGGCTGGCGATTGCTGATCGGCATCGACCTGCTGATCGCCGACGTGACGAGCATCCTGCGGCTGCTCGACGAGGCGGTGCGCCTGTACACCGCGCCAGAGCAGGCGCCGCCGCTGCCGGCGCTCTCGTATCGGGACTATCTGATCGCGGTCGAGGGCAATCGCGCCTCAGCGGCGTGGCAAGCGTCGATGGCGTGGTGGCAGGCGCGCCTGGCCGCGCTGCCGCCGCCGCCGGCGCTGCCTTTCGTGCCGCGCCCCGAGGGCGAACCGGTTGTCTTCCGGCGGCGGCAGGCGCGGCTCGATGCGGCGAACTGGCGGGCGCTGTCGGCGCAGGCGCGGGCCCATGGCCTGACCCCGGCGGCGGCGCTGTGCGCGGCCTACGCCGAGGTGCTCGCCGACTGGAGCCGCCGGGCGCCGATGTCGCTGAACCTGACGCTGTTCAATCGCGAGGCGATCCACCCCGATGTGGATCGGCTGGTCGGTGACTTCACCTCGGTGTTGCTGCTGGCGATCGATCCGCGGCCGATGACGTCGTTTGCCGAGCGGGCGAAGGCGCTGCAGGCCGATCTGTGGGCCGGGCTGGAGCACGCCCGGGTGAGCGGCGTCGAGGTGCTGCGCGCGCTGAACCGAGGGCGGCGGCGCGAGGACGAGGTGCGCATGCCGGTGGTGTTCACCGCCAACCTGCGCGCCGAGGGCGAGTCGCTCGATGCGCGGCTGCTCGAAGGGCTCGACCGGATGGTCTACGGCGTCAGCCAGACGCCGCAGGTGTGGCTCGACCATCAGGCGGTCGAGCTTTGCGGGCAGCTCGTCTTCAACTGGGACGCCGTCGAAGCGCGGTTTCCGCCGGGGCTGCTCGACGATCTCTTCGGCGCCTATTGCGCGCTGCTCGACGCGCTGGCCGCCGGCCCGGCGGCGTGGGCCGAGCCGCGCTTTGCGACGCTGCCCGCGGCGCAGGCGGCGCGGCGACGGCAATACAACCAGACCGCGGGGCCGATGGGGCACGGCACGCTGTTCACCGGCTTCGCCGACCGTGCGGCGGCCGATGCGGTGGCGGTGATCGCGCCCGACGCGACGTTGACCTATGGCGCGCTGG